>RHCK01000188.1 GCA_010030605.1 Acidimicrobiia bacterium | reverse complement strand
AGCAACACGGGCCGATGTGCGCACCGACGACGGCAACGCACGGATCGTCTCCGGCATCGTTCATCGCCTCGATCGCACGATCGAGCACTCCGTCACGCAGTCCACGCCACCCCGCGTGAACGCCGGCGACCGATCGCTGTCCGACGAGCACGACCGGGGCGCAATCTCCGACCCACATTCCGAGCACCGCGTCGTCGACGTTCGTCAACAAGATGTCACCGGATGCGCCGTCATGTTCGCCCGCAACGTCGACCGATCGCACGTCCACACCGTGATCCTCGGTGAGTTGCGTCCAGGGGTGCGGACTCAGGCGTTCTCGAACCGACATCGACGCGGATGCGAGAGGATGAAAGTCACCGTCTCGCCGCGACGAATGAACGATGCGAACCTCCGGACGAAACGGAAGATGAATGCTCGCGGGCACGGTGCCCGCCGGATCACTTCAAGAACGACGGGACGTCGAAGTCGTCGTCACCATCGTCGGACGAACCGACCGGATCGCTGGCAAAGATGTCCTTGGGAGCCGGAGCCGGTCGAGCCTCGCGCGCCGGAGCCGCCGCACGACCCGTCGGACGTCCGGTGGGGCGCACCTGAGGAGCGCCATCCCAGCGATCGAACCCGGCTGCAATGACGGTGACCTTCACTTCGTCACCCATGTCGTCGTTGATGACCGTTCCGAAGATGATGTTGGCGTCCTGATGCGCGATGCCATGGATGATCTCGGCAGCCTCGTTCATTTCCATGAGGGTCATGGTGGACGGACCGGTGACGTTCAACAACACGCCTCGAGCGCCTTCGATGGACGCTTCGAGCAGGTTGCTCGACAGCGCCTTGAGAGCGGCGTCGCGCGCGCGACTGTCGCCGCTGGCGGTGCCGATGCCCATCAGAGCCGAACCGGCATTCTGCAAGGTCATCTTCACGTCGGCGAAGTCGGTGTTGATGAGTCCGGGGTTCGTGATCAGATCCGAGATACCGGACACGCCGCTGTAGAGAACCTCGTCGGCGCGACCGAAGGCCTCCATCACCGTGTCACGCGCGTCGACGACCGACAACAAGCGATCGTTGGGGACGACGATGAGGGTGTCGACCTTCTCTTTCAACTTCGCGATGCCGGCGTCGGCTTGAACAGCGCGACGTCGACCCTCGAACGAGAAGGGACGAGTGACGATACCAATGGTCAACGCGCCCAGACTCTTGGCGACCTCGGCCACCACCGGTGCCGCTCCGGTTCCGGTTCCGCCACCTTCGCCCGCGGCGATGAACACCATGTCGGCGCCCTTCAATGCATCTTCGATCTCGTCGCGATGCGCCTCGGCGGCCTGACGTCCGACCTCTGGGTCGCTTCCCGCGCCGAGACCACGGGTGAGTTCGCGACCGACGTCGAGCTTCAACTCGGCGTCACTTGTCATGAGCGCCTGGATGTCGGTGTTGATGGCGATGAACTCCACGCCTCGGAGATTTCGCTCGATCATGCGGTTCACCGCGTTGACGCCACCGCCGCCAACGCCGATCACCTTGATCTGGCAGATGTAGTTGTTCTGTCCACCAACCATGCTGGGAGACTCCTCCGCTATCGGGATGCCGGCAACGCCGACCGCCTGTTGTTAGTACCTCGCTGGAAAATCGAATTCCGCCAGCCCGTCCGGCCATGCCGACCAGGTTGGTGATGGGTGGCATTCTCCCACTTTTGGGGGTCCAATGGTGGGATACCCCTCCCCCGCGAGCGATCAAAGTCCTGCTCAGGGCGCATGACCACTCCCGCGACTCATCGCACGCTCGGTTCGCCGCTCGAGACATCGATGGTCGCGTACTTGTTGGAACCCTGCTTTTTGATCTCGTTGACCACCCCCACCAACTTGGCCTGGAAGTCATCGGGGCGACCGAACAGAACCTCCACTTCGTTGGTGAGCGACATGGACACTTCACCCTCGGCCGACACCGACATGGCGATCAGTCGAACGGACAGCTCGGCCGGCAAGGCGTTGATGAGTTGGGTGGCCCCGAGAAACGGCTGACCCACGAAATCGCCGGCCGACAGGTTCGGACCCGTCCCACGGATCGCGGTGTAGTCGACCGGATCTCCCTCGATCACATCGAGGACCCGACCGTCCCGGTCGATCACTCGGTTGAAGCCGTCGACCGCTCGATAAAACGCCAATGGTTCACGCTCCACGATCTGGATCGTCACGCGCGACGGAAGATGCGTGGAGATCTCGACGTCGCGAACCCACGGGATGGCCAACAGTCGAAGTTCGGCGCCGTGAACGTCGGCCGTCAGGATCGGCTCGCCCTTCAGGTCCGAGATGACCTCGCCGAGCATCGTGGGATTCGTGTACACGTTTCCTTCGACGTCGACCGAGCGAATGGACAGAATCGGCGACGTGAGAAGGAGAAGAACGACGAGGATCGCCGCGATCACGATTCCAACAACCGTGAACCAACGCAAACGTCGGCGCCCGGCCGCTCGTCGTACCGCGATTCGGCGCTGACGAAATCGTGCGGCACCCGACGGCTTTGGCGCTGGCCCCGAGTCGTCATCGGAAATGACCACCCGCTTCTTGCCCGTTGGCCCCGTCGTGACCTTGGGAGAGGGCGTGGACTTCGCAGAGGGCTGGGCGGTGGGAACGGACTCGTCGCGGCGAATCAAACCCCGGACGCGACCCGTCAATCGTTCGCGCAATGGGGATCGCGCGGAATCCCCGGAAACACCGGACGAAAGATCGCTCGACTTGTCATTCGACGAGTCCGGGTCGACTGACACGAGTCGACGCGAGGGCTTGGGTACCGCCCCGGTGTCGGCGAACACTTCGTCCAACTCCGCGCGCACCTCGTCGGACACGATGTCGTCGGAAAGGTCGTCGGAGGACAGACCCGAATTGTCGTCCATCAGAGCGGTCCCTCGAATCCGACCAATCGCACCTCGCTGCGCATCACATGACCAGTCTTGTCGGCGACGACCCGTCGGACGTGGGACATCACCGCGAGAACGTCGGCCGCGTTGCCATCGACATCGGCCTGAATGAAGTTCGCATGCTTCGTCGACACTTCGGCCGAACCGATACGAAAGCCGCGCAGTCCACAGCCGTCGATCAATTGCCCAGCGGCCACCTCGCCCGGGACCGGATTCACGAAGACGGACCCGGCGTTTTGTCCCCCGGGCTGATGATCACGACGCCAACGCACGATCTCTTCGAGTTCGCGCTCGCTGTCGGCTTGCTCGCCGGGATTCAAACGCAAACGGGCCGCCAACACCACCTGCCCATCGTCGAGTCCGGAACCACGAAACCGCAAGCCGAGATCATCGGCCGATCTTTGATCGATCTCTCCGGTGACCCAATCGAGAATTCGTGCGTCGACGAGCGATGCCGCCATGTCCGAACCGTGGCCCCCGGCGTTCATTCGAACCGCTCCCCCGACGGTGCCGGGCACACCAACTGCCCATTCGAATCCGGTGAGGCCCGCCGCCACCGTGCGTCGTGCCAGCACCGGCAACAGCACCGCCGAGCCGGTCTCGACGAGATGATCGTCGCCGATCGAAATTCGCGAAGCGAACGCGCCCAGTTGAACCGCGATTCCCCGGAAACCCGCGTCACTCACGAGCATGTTGCTGCCGCGGCCGATGACGAGGATCGGGAGTCCGGTCACCGTCGCGGCTTTCACCACGCTCGTCAGCAATGACTCCTCGTCGACCTTGACGAAGACCGCCGCCCGACCTCCGACTCGGTAAGTCGTCAACGAGGCCAAGGGAAAGTCGAGTTCGCACCCGTCGCCGATGATGCGAGACGCCTCGGCGAACCGATCCACCGATTCGCTCGTCATGTTGCGCTCGCTCGCAGCGC
>RHCK01000187.1 GCA_010030605.1 Acidimicrobiia bacterium | reverse complement strand
GCCTCGTAGTAGTGCTGGTCGGCGTCGCTCAACCCGTAGGTGACGTCGGCTGGCACCGCTCGTTCCAATGTTGCCGCTGAACCCATGGCTGCCCTCCCTGATCGGGCGCCGGAAGTTTCTGACGCCTCGTCAGATTCTATGATCTACGGGACCGGAGTGGAAGACTGCCCATCGGAGCCGTTCCCTTGATCAGGAAAGCGAGACGCCCGTGACATTCGAGCCGGTGACCGAGATCTGGCAGGTGACGGCCCGGGAGGCCATTCGCGACCTGGTGACCCGCTACAACGCCAATGGCGACACCGGTCGATTCGCTCAGGTGCGCGAACTGTTCCTCCCCGACGCCGTGATGACCATCCAAGGCGAGGCACACCGGGGCATCGACCGCATCATGGACATCTTCACCGGCTCCACGCAGGCCACACCGGGCCTCACACACGTTCGTCACTTCGTGGCCACCCACCAGATCGATCTTGTCGATGAGCACCACGCCACGGGGCGCGCCTACTTCGCCGTCCTCACCGACATCGGTCTCGATCATTGGGGACGTTACGTCGACGCGTATCGGCGAGTGGAGGGCCGTTGGCTGTTCGCCTCGCGCGCGGTGACTCTCGACGGACAAGTGGACGGTTCGTTGTTCCCACGAACCGTGTGACGGCGCTCAGGGACGAAACGCCGAGCGCGGTCGCTGCACGAACTCGAACGGAACTCCGTCCGGATCGTTGAGGAAGCAGATCCACATGTCGGGCACCTTCGTGCCGGATAGCTCGACCTGACGCGGTTCACGTTCGAAGGTCCAGCCGGCGGCTCGGAATTCGTCGTACGAACGAACGGTGTCGTCGACACCGACGGCGGTTCGGAACAAGCCGGCTTGATTGGCGTGTTCGGGATGGCGGCCGTGCGACACCGGATGGCGCCACTGAGTGAGCACCACTTCGCATGGCTCATCGGGAAGACGCAGACGCACGACGTCGGCCGTGGCGTTCGCAGTGGTGACCCCCACGTGCGTGCCGCTCGTCCATTCGTGACGGTCGACATCGATGAAACCAAGCCCCGCATACCACGGCAGCGACGCCGCGAGATCGGTGACCGTGATGCGCAGATGTCGCATGCGTGACTCGCCGACGGGGATCGTGGGGTCCTCGAACATGTCGAACAAGGTTCCCGTGGGATCGGCGACGGTGACCCAACGACCCGTCCAGTCGGTCGATCCCTCCCCCACCACCGAACAACCGGCGGCGTTCATGCGCGACACGGTCGACGACAGGTCGGGCACCGCCACACCCAGCGATTGCATGCCCACGTGCGTCGCGTCGTTCATGGGGCGACCGATGACGGTGGGCTTCACCCATTCCTGCACCTCGATCGACGGACTGGTGCGAGGACCACGCTTGTCGTACACGAAAGCCGCACCACTGACGATCTCACCGTCGATTCCCAACAACGAACCATCGGAGGGATGCAACGGGTTCCGCATGACCTCGCGCATGTCGAGCACGTTGACCAAGAAGTCGACCACCTCGTCGGTGTCGTCACAGCAGTAGCACATGTGCAGGAAACGGCGAGCCGGCGGTTCGGGAGCGATGGTCACGAGAGGCGACAGTACCCCACCGACCCCGTCCACCTGCCAAGATTGACGGCGACCCGGAGGGAACATGCAGGAGCGAATCGACGGACAACGACTCGAGGGCAAGGTCGCCTTGGTGACCGGTGCCAGTCGAGGAATCGGCACGGCCATCGCCCGACGTTTGGCCGCCGAAGGCGCCACCGTCGCGTGCACCGCACGAACGATGGAGCCCGATCCGCGCTACCCGGGCACGTTGCAAGAAACAGTGGCCATGATCGAAGAAGCCGGTGGACGAGCGGCGGCGTTCAAGGCCGACCTCTCGAACGGTGACGATCGCTCGCGACTGGTGAACGACGTGCGTTCGGCTTTCGGTGGCATCGACATTCTGGTGAACAACGCCGCTGTCACCTTCTTCTTGCCCATCGACACCTTCCCCGAGAAGCGCTTCCGGTTGATGATCGAGACCCAGGTGTGGAGCACCATCGACCTCGCACAGCAGGTGATCCCCGATATGAGGTCGCGCGGTGCCGGATGGATCCTGAACATTTCATCGCGCGCGGCAGTGAAGCCCATGGGGCCGCCATTCGAGGAGTTCTACAAGACGGGCAATTCGTCGGTGTACGGATTGTGCAAAGCCGCATTGGAGCGACTGTCGTTGGGAATGGCCGCCGAACTGTTCGACGACAACATTGCCGTGAACACTCTCGCTCCATGGGACAACGTGCCCACACCGGGCGCCGGCGTCCACGATCTGGTGGAGAAGTACCGTCTCGAGCCCGAGGAAATCATCGCGCAGGCCGCACTCGAGTTGTGCTCGGCCGAACCGACGCTGCTCACCGGTCGCGTGGCCTACAGCCAGAGCCTCATCCAAGAGTTGGGCGTGACACCGCACGCTCTCACCGGCGAACCCCTCGGCACCTGGCCCCGCGCCCACTGACGCCCATGTCGAGCATTCGTCGCGGAGTCTGGACCAACTGGGCGGGTAACCAAACCGCGCGTCCCACCGCGGTTCATCGACCGAACTCCGAGGACGAGTTGTCGACGATCGTCGCTTGGGCCGCGCAGAATCGCACGACGGTGAAGGCTTTGGGAAGTGGTCACAGCTTCACCTCGACATCGGCCACGACCGGCGAGATGATTCGCATGGACGGGCTGAGTCGATTGATCGCCGTCGACCGCCAACGCTCGACGGTCACGGTCGAAGCCGGCATCACCATCGCCGACCTGAACGTTTTGTTGAACGGCCTCGGTTTGGCACTGCCGAATCTGGGTGACATCGCGTATCAAACCATCAGTGGGGCGATCGCCACCAGCACTCACGGCACCGGACGGAACCTGACCGGAATCGCCGCTCAGGTGGTGGGTCTGCGCGTGGTGGCCGGCGACGGCAGCGTGCTCGACCTGAGCCCGGATCACCACCCCACCCTTTTTCACGCCGCCCGAGTCGGTGTCGGAGCGCTCGGCATCGTGTCGCAGGTGACGTTGCGAGTGGTTCCGTCGTTTCGTTTGAAAGCCGTCGAAGGTGCTCAACGGCTCGACGATCTGATCGAGCAACTGGATCACCACGTCGACGGCAACGATCATTTCGAGTTCTTCTGGATTCCTCACACCAAGTGGGCGCTCACCAAACGCAACAATCGCACCGACGACCCGGTGTCGATTCCCAGTCGTTTCAAACATTGGTACGCCAAGACCTTCATGGAGAACTACGCGTTCGGCGCGGTCTGTCGCCTCGGACGCGCTCGACCATCGTTGATTCCGCGATTGGCGACCGCTTTGCCGTCGACGGGTCAGTCGACCATCGTCGACGAGAGCCATCGGATCTTCGCCAGCCAGCGCATCGTGAAGTTCGTGGAGATGGAATACGCGATTCCCCGCGAAGCGTGCGGCGAGGCGTTGCAACGCGTGCGTCGCATGATCGACGACCGCGGTCACTTGGTGAGTTTCCCGGTCGAGGTGCGATTCACGGCGCCCGATGACATTCCTTTGAGCACCGCCTCGGGTCGCCCGTCGGCTTACATCGCCGTGCACATGTACAAGGGCATGCCGTTCGAGCCGTACTTCCGCGACGTCGCCGACATCATGGCCGACTACGACGGTCGACCGCACTGGGGCAAGATGCACTTCCTCGACGACCAGAAACTCTCGCGCCTGTATCCGCAGTGGGATGCCTTCCAGCAGGCTCGCCAACGCATCGACCCCATGCGCACTTTCGCCAACGCTTACACGTCGAAGGTTCTGGGCGACTGACCGGTCAGCGACGCATCAGCGGGTCGTCACCAT
>RHCK01000186.1 GCA_010030605.1 Acidimicrobiia bacterium | reverse complement strand
CGCTGTTCGGCCTGACCCGCGGCTCGGGTCGACCTCAGGTCGTGCGGGCGGTTCTGGAAGGTGTCGCCCATCGGGGCGCGGACCTGCTCGAGGCCATCGAAGCCGACCATCCCTCCGTGCGGGTCCCCGAGATTCGAATCGATGGTGGGATGAGTCGAAATCGAACGTTCGTTCAGGCACTCGCCGATGCGGCGGGTCGACCCGTTTCGGTGTCGCCGGTGTCGGAAGCGACCACGCTCGGGGCCGGGTATCTGGCCGGACTGGCCGTCGGCACATGGTCCTCCCTGGACGACATCGACCGGCTGTGGCGTCCCCTGTCATCCGTCGAACCGGATCCGACCGTCGATCGGGCGGGCGTTCGGGCACGCTGGGCCGAGGCTGTGACCCGCGCCTCCGGTTGGATACCCGAGCTATCGAGCCTCGACTTCTAGAGTGTGGAGTTGTTCGGGAGCTTCTCGGCACACAAGGCTGAGATTCGAGTTCTGAAAGGACCCCCGTGAGCAAGACCCCCGTGAGCAAGACGAACCGCCTGACCGAGTCGGCTCCTCCGCGTCGTCCGACGGCCGCCGACATCGAATTGCTCGGCTTCGCCCAGTCGGCCGAATTGACCGCCCGCGACTTGTACGAGGCTGCTCTCGCCGCCGGAGCCGGTGGCGATCACGTGGCCAGCATCGCCGCTCTGGCCGCGCACCACGATGCGTACGCGCAGTCATTGTCCGCTTTGCTCGGCACCGATGCGCCCCAAGCCCGCAACGATGAATTGTTCGCTTCGCTCAAGTCGGGGTTCGGCTCCGACACCGAGTCCACGGCGCTGGCCGCCCACGAGTTGGAGAACACGCTCGTCGTGACCCACACCGACCTTCTCGCCCAACTCGACGGCACCGAGGGAGCGGCCCTCGTTGCGTCGATCCTCATCGGCGAATCGCGTCACTGTGCCGCACTCGCCGCATTGGCCGGCAAGTCGCCCACCAGCGACATCGACCTGTTCCTCACGACGTCCGACGTCGAATCGTTGGCGCCGCAGGCCTGATCGGGAGATGACCATGAACGACTTCAATCGTGATGAACTTCGCCGCGCCTTGCGCGACACCGGCGACAACTCGTCGAACTCTCTCGATGCCATCGTGCGCGCCACGTCCGGCATGAATTTCTCCCGCTCGCTCTCGCGTCGTCGTTTCTTCTTGGGCACCGGCGCAACCGTCTCGTTCGCGGCGCTCGTCGCGGCGTGCGGTGGTTCGGAAAAGACGGGTATCGCCCGACTGGGGAACGCTCCCACCCCGAACGAACTGGTCGAAGCCGACGTCACCGACATCGCGTTGTTGCGCACCGCCACCTCGCTCGAGCACAACGCCATCTTCGTGTACGAAGCGGTGGCCGAGGCCGGCCTTCTGAGCGGAGATGCCGCCGAGATCGCCAAGCGATTCCTCGCCGACCACAAGTCGCACGCTGAAGCCACCGCATCTCTCACCACCGAACTCGGCGGCAAGGCCTACACCGACCCGAACCCGCGTCTGCAGTCGATCTACATCGAGCCCGCGCTCAAGTTGATCGTCGGCGACGAAGCGTCCGGAATTCCGGCCACCGACGACCCGGCCGCCGACGTTCTCGCGTTGGCCTACGCACTGGAGACCATCGCAGGTGCCACGTATCAGGCCTATGTGCCGCTGCTCGACGACAAGTCGTTGCGCGCTGCCGCCATGGGGATCGGCGATCAGGAAGCGCGTCACGCGGCCCTGCTCGGCGTCGTGCTGAATCCGTCCCGATTGGTTTCCTCCTTCGGCTTGCCGTTGTCGGCCGAGTACCAAGAAGACACCGATGTCCCGGCCGTGGCCTACGCGTCGCCGTCGGCTTTTGGCACCCAGGCACCGGTTCCGGTGATTTTGGGCGCCGCCAATGAAAGTGGCATTCGCACCACGGTGAACCTCGAGACCCCGAGCCTGAACTCGATGGTCTACGAGTACCTCGACGCCGAGGGCTGAGCCCGCCCGTACACTGCCGTCGACGGTGAGTCGGTCGGGTGACCGCGGCGAGGAGACTCGTCGAGGAAAGTCGGGACTCCACGGGGCAGGATGCTGGCGCGAGCCAGGTGGGGGCGACCTCACGGACAGTGCAACAGAGAGAGACCGCCGATGGCCGGGCAACCGGATCAGGTAAGGGTGAAACGGTGCGGTAAGAGCGCACCAGCACGACGAGTGATCGGCGTGGCTCGGCAAACCCCATCCGGAGCAAGGTCAAGCAGAGGAGACGGGCGGCCCGTCCAGCCCGGGCAACCGGGTCGCTCCTCGGGTAGGCCGCACAGATGGATGGTCACCGAGTCGGTTCGTCCGACTCACAGAATCCCGCTTACAGACCGACTCACCGTCGCCCACATCGAACGAGAGTCTCGTCACTCCCCGCGAGCCACAGCCGCCGTGATGACCCGTTCGAGTTCTTCCAACTGCATGGAATCCTTCACTCCGAGTAGTCGGGCGTAGAACCGCAACCCCTTGGGTGATCCCACCACGCGAACCGGAATGCGATCTCCAAGATCCGTTCCGAACGCGGTGGGGATGTCGACCGCTTCGACTCCGGCATCGAACAGATCCGATTCATCGGCGGCCAATGCCGCGGCATCGAAACCACCCAGTCCGTAACTTTCGGCGTCGACGAAGAACGTGAACTCGGCCATCCCGAGAATCTAAACCGCACAGGTCACTCCGTTCCCGTTGGTGGTCGTGTTGGAAGCGGGCACTAACTTCTCCCCCATGAGCACCACCACCCCCGACTCGTTCCCTCGAGTTCCGTTGTCCGACATCGACCTGTCCTCCCCCGAGTTCTGGCTTGCCGACCGAGCGTGGCGTGAAGGAGCGTTTCGCACGTTGCGCGACGAGAAGCCGTTCGCGTTCTTCGAGGAGCGGGTCATCGAGGACGCACCGTTCCCGCCCGGACCCGGCTACTACGCCGTCACCCGACACGACGACATCTGGCAGATCAGCCGCAACCCACAACTCTTCTGCAGCGGCAAGGGAAGCAACATAGGTGACCTGCCCGTCGAGATGAACGAGTTCTTCGGTTCCATGATCAACATGGACGATCCCAAGCATTTCCGCTTGCGCAACATCGTCTCGCGTGGATTCACTCCGAAGGAAGTTTCCCGCATCGAAGATCAGGTACGTGACCGTGCAGCGAAGCTGGTCACCGATCTGATCGATCGTTTCCCCAACGGCGAATGCGACTTCGTTGAAGAGGTCGCGGCTGCTCTCCCCTTGGCCATCATCTGCGACATGATGGGAATCCCCGAGGAGGATCACAAGAAGATCTTCCATTGGACGAACGTCATCTTGGGCGTCGGCGATCCCGAGTTCGTGGGTTCCTACGAGGATCTGATGACCGTCGCTCTCGAGATGTTCATGTATGCCCAGGCCCTCGGTGAAAGTCGCGTGGGCAACCCGCAAGACGACGTCACTTCCGCCATGATGAACGCCGTTGTCGACGGGGAACGCCTCACTCCTCAGGAATTCGGCTCGTTCTTCATCCTGCTCGTCGTGGCCGGCAACGAAACGACCCGCAACGCCATCAGCCACGGCATGAAGCTGCTCACGGACTTCCCCGACCAGCGCAAGATCTGGTTCGACGATTTCGACACCCACACCCGCTCCGCCGTCGAGGAGATCGTGCGTTACGCCACACCCGTCATCCACTTCCGACGCACCGTCACCGAGGACACCGTTCTTTCGGGACAACCGTTGAAGGCCGGCGAGAAGGTCGTGATGTTCTACGCCTCGGGCAACCGGGACGAGCGCGTGTTCGACAACCCGCATGCGTTCGATGTCACGCGTCCGGTCGCCCCGGCCCAGGTGGGGTTCGGAGCCGGCGGACCGCACTTCTGC
>RHCK01000185.1 GCA_010030605.1 Acidimicrobiia bacterium | reverse complement strand
TTCTCGACCGGACCGAAAGGCTTCATGGTGACCTTCTCGAGGTAAGGGGTCTGCCACACCTTGCCGCGCGAATGCGAATACGAGCTGTCGAGCCCACCTTGCCCCTGCCATTCACCGATCAAACCGGCCAGCGGGCCCCATTCCTTCGTCATGTCGACCTCCTCGAATCACCGAACTTTAGTGATGCAGTGGTCAACCGCGGAATTCTCGATCACATTCCCGATTGGTTCGGTTCATCCGAACGGATAGGTGATTCCGGTCGCTCGTTCGCTGTACTCCCACAACTTCCGCGCCGCATCAAGGTCGCGACCTCGCCGACTCGGCGTTTCCAACACCGGAGCTCCGAATGCCATCCAGCGTGGTCCGATCATCTCGCCGCCCGCCAGCGACGGATCGACCGCGGTCCGGATCGATGGGCGATGCTCGACACGGTGACGATGCGCCCGCCATCGACTCCGCCGATCAACGGCAGCAACAGCCCGGTCAGGGCAAAGTGTCCGAGATGATTCGTGCCGAATTGAATCTCGAAACCGTCGATGGTTCTTCCGGCATCGACGGCCATGACACCGGCGTTGTTCATCAGAACGTCGATGGGCGCGCCGACGTCGAGCAGATCGTGAGAAAACTGGCGGACCGACTCCAAACTCGAAAGATCCAGTCGTCGTACTTGCAACTCTCCGGAACCACCCGCGGACAACAGTTCCGAGCGAGCAGCCTCGGCCTTCTCGTTGTTCCGACACGCCATCACCACGAGCGCGCCACGACGAAACAGATTGCGAGTCGTCTCGAGACCAATGCCGGAGTTGGCTCCCGTCACCACGAATCGACGCCCGGAAAGGTCGGGCATCGAGTCGACAGTCCAACTTTGTTCTTTCATGGGGGCCACGTCATCCTCCGAAACCATCGACCGGCGACCGAGTCCGTCGAACGAGACCAGACTACTGTTGGCTCGATAACCACCGGAGACGAGGAATGGCCAAAGGGCTCGAAAACACGGATAGCGATATTCGCGGTCGGCTGATCGACAGCGCACTCACGATGATCGATCGGGATGGCATCGACGGTGCACGGTTGCGCGACATCGTCGAACACGCGGATTTGACCACCGGTTCGTTGTATTGGTTCTTCAAGAATCGTCGCGCTCTCATCAACGCCGCGCTGGCCGAGCGATACATCCGAAAGATGCGCTCGGTGACCGACGTGGCACAAGACATTGTGGAAAAAGGACTCTACGTCGGGGACCCTCTCGAACTTCTCGGAGACATCGCCGTTCGCCTGACCGATCATGATCGAATCGTTGCTCGGCATGAACGAGTGCAAGTTCTCGCGGCGGCGCTCGACGACCCGGTACTCGCGAAGCAACTTGCCGATGTTCAACGGAAACTGCTTCTTCAGTTGAGTTCGATCATTCGCGCCACCCAGGAGCAGGGTCTCATTCGCGAGGATGTCGACCCGTTCGCCGTGGCCGTGTTGTTGCAATCGACGACCATCGGTCTCGCGTCGGTCGACCTCGCGCCCGATCTGGTGCCCGCCAACGATTCTTGGAGCTACCTGATGGAGCGAATCGTTCGTGCCCTTCGCCCGTGATTCGGATCGAACGATCGACGGCGTCTCTCGTTCGTTGTGTGCGTGCACACGGTTCGCACGGAATCATTTCGGCCACATCGGTAATCTGACCAAGAACCTTCACGTTTCCCCGATCACACCATGAAGACCGACTCTCACAGACTCTTCATCCTCTCGGGAATCGCGCTCGTCGTCGCCGTCTGTTTGGGGGTGGCGATTCTCGGATCGGACGAGCCGAATTCCTCCGTGGCCGACCTCGATGCCGAAACCACGACAACGGTCGCCGCCGATGCATCGAGTTCGACTTTGATACCCGCGCCAACAACAACCACCGAAGCCTCGGACGTCACCGTCGTCACCGATCCGGTTGGGGGCGATGACACACAACCCGAACAGTGTCGATTGACCTCCAGCTCACTTCGAGGTGGCGATTCCGGCGACGACGTTCTTTGCCTGCAACAATCCCTGATCGAAGTGGGCTACCTAACAGGTGTTCCGTCGGGCTCGTACGACAACGCGACTGCGGCCGCGGTCGCGAAACTTCAAACGGACCGCGATCTGTTCGTCGATGGTGTCACCGGTCGCGAGACGGCACTGTCGCTTGGCATTTGGCCCGAGGAGCCGTCCCAAGTGATACGTACAGCCGCGCCACCGCCGGGTGCGGTCGATGTGCTTGGTTATCCACTGTCGTCGGTTGCCACCAGTGGACCGGATGCACCACCGCTACCTCCCAACTCGGGCAACGGGAGGCGACTCGTCTATTTCCGTGCCGGACAAAGAGTGTGGGCCATCGATGACAACAACGTGTTGATTCGTTCATGGTTGGTGTCGGGGAGCAAGTACGACAACGAAATCCCCGGCACGTACAAGGTGTACAGCCGATCCGATGTCTCCACGTCATGGAATGGCGAGTCGGTGCAATACAAAATGGTCCGTTGGTTGAAGAGTGATCGTGCGCCGATTGGATTCCATTCGATCCCGCTTCACATCACGGACAAAACGCCGTATCAAGACGAGGCGGCACTCGGTGAACGTCTCTCCGATGGATGCCAACGACAGGCAACTCTCGATGCCGACTTCACTTGGGAATTCGCTCAGATCGGAACCGTCGTCGTTGTGATTTGATCAACGACCGCGGCTGACCAACTGCGACAATGTTGCCTCGGCCGCCACGACGTCGGGGCGTTCGACATTGACCAACGGACTCAGGTAGCTCACCGAGACGTAATCGTTCTCGACCATTCCACCATCGGTGTCGGCCGGGAGTTCGGCGGCTTCCCCCCACGTCATGCGCACATGGAAAGTTCCATCGTGACCCACCTTGGGCTCGAGCCGAGCCGTGCTCATGCGTCGCGGGGGCTCATGGCCGAGTCGCGCGGATTTCCATCCCTTGATGTCGGCGACGTCCTTGTTGGGAACGTTGATGTTCACGACGACCGGATCCGCCGGCATGTCACGCACGAATCCGTCGACGAATGCGGCGGTCACCTCGGCGGCGCTCTCCCACTTCTGGCCCACCAGCATCTCGTCCCAACCTTGACCTTCGACTCCGAAGCCGGCCACGGCCTGACTCACCGCGATCCCCGAGATGCGACCATTGCGTGCGGTGAGAGCCGCACCAACTGTTCCCGAGTGATAGACCGATCGCCCGACGTTGGCACCGGGATTGATACCCGAGACCACCAGATCGAACGGCTCTCCGAAAGCTCCGAGACGGGAGAACATCACGCACAACGCCGGCGGGCCGGTGACCGCCCACGCTTCGTCGATTCCATCGACACGCACTCGGTGAACCTCCGGCTGCATGAGATGCAAAGCACCCAATGCCGCTCCGGCTCCCGAAAATTCGCGATCCGGGGCCGCGATGACGACGTCGCCGAAAGGGCGCATGGCACGCGCCAGCACGTGCAGTCCGACCGAGTCGATGCCGTCGTCGTTGGTCACAAGAATGCGCATGGGTCCATCGTTGCCGATGAAGACGAGCCCGACGGCATCAAGCGGGTGTCCGAGTGACTAACGCCCGGTGAAATGTGCCGGTCGCCGCTCGAGAAACGCCGCGACTCCCTCGCGGTGATCGTCACTCTTGAAGCTGGCCGACATGGCGGCGGTGTGGCGTTCCATGTGTTCGGGCACCGATGAGGTGAGACCCTCATAGGTGAGGGTCTTGATGAGTCGGTGGCTGTGGGGCGAGCCGAGCGCGATCCGCGATGCCAGGGCGACCGCACGATTCATCAGGTCGTCCGGTTCGACCACATCGAGGACGTAACCCAATCGCAGAGCTTCGTTGGCGTCAATCATGTCGCC
>RHCK01000184.1 GCA_010030605.1 Acidimicrobiia bacterium | reverse complement strand
CGATTTGGCTGATGGCCCACGGACCCCACTTGGCCGCTTTGCGTCGCAGGTACACCTTCTCGGTGATGCTGGCGCGGGTTGTTTCGGGGGTGAGACGCGCCAGTGCGCTCATCCCGGTGAGACCGAGGAACGCCATGCGCTCGGCGCGACTGTGCGCGAAGCTGCCGGCCGTCGCGCACAACACGAGTCCGTCGACCAATTCGCGGTGGCGTTTCCACATCAGCAACGCCACCGGTCCGCCCATCGAGTAGCCAACGGGGATGGCGGCCTCGATGCCGAGTTCGTTCAGCAGGGCCGCTGCGTCATCGGCGCAATCGGCCAGACGGAACGGCTTGCGCGTGCGGATGCCACGGCCGTGACCGCGATGGTCGAGGGCGACGACGCGATAGTGACGACCGAGCTCCTCATACACCGCGAACCAATTGAGGTCGGCCGTCGCGGTCCATCCGTGCAGGAGCAACACGGTCGGAGCATCCGGGTGTGGGGCCGCGATCTCGCGAACGAAAGTAGTTCCGCGACCCGGCAATTCGACTTCACGACCCGGAGGCAACGGGGGAATGCCGGGCGTGTCGAGGCCCGCGTTGCTGGATGTGGGAGAGACAACCTTGTTCAGGGGAGCTCCACGCTGATGATCACCACGGACAACTGATGACCGTTCGGGGTGGTGTACGTGACGGTCTCGTCGATGCGGTGACCATTCAACGCCTGACCGAGAGCGGACTCGGGCGTCATGGTGGCGGCACCCTCGTACTTCTCCTCGTGCGAACCGAGGTAGTAGGTCTCGGGTTCGTCACCGTCGATGGACACGGTGACCAACTTTCCGGGACCAACCATGTCGCCGTCGTCGGTTTCGACCAGTTCGTAGTTCTCGAGAATCGATTCGAGGTGGCGGATGCGCCCTTCCATGTGACCTTGTTCGTCCTTGGCGGCGTGATAGTCGCCGTTCTCGGACAGGTCACCCAGTTCGCGGGCTCGCTCGATCTTGTCGGCCACTTCGATGCGCCCACGCGTGGTGAGGTCGTGATGTTCCTGCTTCAAACGTTCGAGAGCGTTCGCAGTGAGGTGATGGACCTTGGCCATGGCGCACAGGGTAACGGCGATTCGGCGACGTTGGGATGGCGGAAACCCCACCTTTTGCTGAGGTTCGTGGTCACGATCTCCACCAGATACGTGATGGAAATGTGATGGGGTGGATCATCCCCGTACGATGTGACCCCATGTCCGGCTCACGTTCCTCTCAACATCGCATCGCCGTCATCGGTGGCGACGGCATCGGCCCCGAGGTCACCGTCGAAGCACTCAAGGTCGTTCGGGCCGCTGGTGTGCAGTTGGAGACCACCGACTTCGATCTCGGCGGTGCTCGGTATCTGCGAGACGGCGAGATCCTGAGCGACGACGTCCTGAATCAACTCCGCGGTTTCGACGCCATTCTTCTCGGTGCGGTGGGAACTCCCGATGTGCCGCCGGGAGTGATCGAGCGCGGTCTCTTGTTGAAGATGCGCTTCGAACTGGATCTGTACGTCAATCAACGTCCGTTCGTGGGCACCGCGCCCGGTCACACCAAGCCCCACGACTTCATCGTCATCCGCGAGAACACCGAGGGACCCTACGTGGGCGAAGGTGGCGTGTTGCGCCGTGGCACCAAGCATGAGGTGGCCACCCAAGGAAGCGTGAACACACGCATGGGTGTCGAGCGTTGCGTTCGCTATGCCTTCGAGTTGGCCATGAAGCGCGATCGCAAGCACGTGACGTTGGTGCACAAGACCAACGTGCTGACCTTCGCCGGCAACCTGTGGGAGCGCACCTTCAACGAGGTCGCCTCCGAATTTCCGCAAGTGTCCACGGCGTACAACCACGTCGATGCGGCCTGCATCTACTTCGTCCAGGATCCGCATCGTTACGACGTGATCGTCACCGACAATTTGTTCGGCGACATCCTCACCGACCTCGGTGGAGCCGTGTCCGGTGGCATCGGATTGGCGTCGTCGGCGAACCTCAATCCGGCCCGCACCGGTCCGAGCATGTTCGAACCCGTGCATGGCTCGGCCCCCGACATCGTGGGCACGGGTAAGGCGAACCCCACTGCGGCCATCTTGTCCGCGGCACTCATGCTGGATTTTCTCGGCGAATCGGCCGCCGCCGACCGCGTTCGTGCCGCGTGTGCCGAACCGGTGTCGGGGACGACCACGCAAATCGCCGACGCCATCGCCGCTCGGTTGTCCTGAAATCGTTCGGTCCGCACCGAAGCATCACCAACTAATCTGACGACACGAATTCGAACGGAGTGCCATGCCCACCTTGATTCCCACCCCGAAAATTTGGATGAACGGCCAGTTGGTCGATTGGGACAAGGCCCAGGTGCACGTGCTGACCCACACCTTGCATTACGGCACCGGCGTGTTCGAGGGCATTCGTGCGTACGAGACCAGCAAGGGCACCGCGGTGTTCCGCCTCACCGAGCACATCGAGCGCCTGTTCCGAAGCGCGCACATCATGGGAATGGAGATTCCCTACACCGTCGACGAACTCGTTCAAGCCACCAAGGACACCGTGGCGTCCACCGGACTGGCGTCGTGCTACGTGCGCCCGCTGGCGTACTACGGCTACGGCGAGATGGGTCTCAACACGTTGCCGTGCAAGGTCGACGTCGCCATTGCGTGTTGGCCGTGGGGCGCCTACCTGGGTGACGATGCGCTCACCAAGGGTGTGCGCATGAAGATCTCGTCCTGGACTCGTCACGACCACAACACCATGCCGCCGGCGGCCAAGACCGTGGGTAATTACGTGAACTCGTCGTTGGCGAAGGTGGAAGCGCTCAAGGCCGGATACGACGAGGCCATCATGTTGGCTCCGAACGGACTGGTGGCCGAGTGCACCGGCGAGAACATCTTCTGCTCGCGCAATGGCGTTGTTCTCACTCCGCCCCTGTCGGCCGGTGCGCTCGAGGGAATCACCCAGAATTCGGTGATGGAGATCGGTCGCGATCTGGGCATCGACATTCGCGTCGACAACATCGCCCGTAGCGATCTCTACATCGCCGACGAGATTTTCGTGTGCGGTACGGCGGCCGAGGTGAGCGCGGTGAACTCGGTCGACGATCGTTCCGTGCCCGCCCCCGGTCCGGCCACCACGGCGATCGGTCAGATGTACGCGCGCGTGGTGCGTGGCCAGGAGGCCAAGTACTCGCACTGGTGCGAACTGGTCAAGTAACGCCACCCCCACCCCCCGTTCTGGGTATGCGAAGTGCCCGAAAACGGGCACTTCGCATACCCAGAACGCGTCGTGACGAACTCTTTAGTTGGTCGCGTTGCGGCGACGGGCGGCCATTCCGGCCAAGCACTCGAACGCCAATCGGTGAGCGACGTTCACGGTGAGTTCGCTCACGTCGTACGCGGGCGCCACTTCCACGATGTCGACGCCGACCACGTCATGTTCAAGACACAACGTGCGAACCATGCGCAACAGATCGGCCGACAAGATGCCGCCCGGTTCCGGAGTGCCGGTGCCGGGCGCGAACGCCGGATCCAGGCTGTCGACATCGATCGAGATGTACAGGTGATCGGCCGATGCGAGAGCTTCATTGACCGCGTCGTCCATGACGGCCTTGAACCCGCGCCGCCAGATTTCATCCATGGTGTGCCAGCGCATGCCTTGCTCGCCCATCCAGTCGAACACTTCCTTGGGCGGCCAGTAGCCGCGCAAGCCGACCTGCACGAAGTTGGGTCCGGGGATCGCGCCGGATTCGATGAGACGACGCATCGGAGTTCCGTGACTCGCGAGGTTGCCGTCGATGATGTTGGCGGTGTCGGCGTGCGCATCGAAGTGCACCATGCCCACTTTGCCGAAACCCTTCACCTCGGCCACGGCGGT
>RHCK01000183.1 GCA_010030605.1 Acidimicrobiia bacterium | reverse complement strand
AACGGATTCTCGGCGTCCCTCAGCGACGCTCAGGCGATCGCGTTGCGCTCCGATCCCCGGGTGATTGATATCGAAGATGACGCCACCGTGAACACCGAGCTCTCCGACCCCGTCGACGGGACGATCGATGGTTCGACAGGCGACATCATCCCCGATCAATACATCATCAGACTTCGATCCGGTTCGAGCCTGGCCGCGAAGTCGTCGGTGTTGTCCATCCTCGGCAACGGCGTGATGGCCACCTACAGCGCGGCGTTCCCCGGCTACGCCGCCACCCTCGACGCGGCACAAGTGAAGCAACTGAAACTGAATTCCGCCGTGGTCTCCATCGAACCCAACCGCATCGTGTCGATCGCCGGCGATCAATTGAATCCACCGTGGGGTCTCGACCGCATCGACCAGATCTCGTTGCCCCTCGACGCGCACTACGTCGATCGTTCCACCGGAGCCGGTGTGAATGCCTACGTGGTCGACACCGGAATCATCAACCATCCGAACTTCGGTGGTCGCATCGCCACCGGAATCAACTACGCGAACAACGCCGCCGGAACCGTCGTGTCGAGCGACACCACCGATTGCAATGGTCACGGCACGCACGTTGCCGGAACCATCGGCAGCAACACCTACGGCGTCGCCAAGGGAGTCACGCTCATTCCCGTCCGCGTGCTCGATTGCGTCGGAAGTGGGTCGAACGCATCGGTGATCTCCGGCATCAACTGGGCCATCAGCCACCACACCAGCACCGCTCCGGCCGTCATGAACCTCAGCCTCGGTGGCAGTGCGAGCAGTTCACTCGACGCCGCCATCAACAGCGCGATCGCCGACGGCATCGTGGTGGTGGTGGCCGCCGGCAACAACGGCGGCGACACGACTGTCGCCAAGCGCGACGCCTGTGGCTATTCACCGGCGCGCGTACCCAATGCCATCACCGTCGCCGCCAGCACGAACACGGACAACCGTGCCTCGTTCTCGAACTACGGATCGTGCGTCGACCTGTTCGCTCCCGGACAGAACATCCAGTCCACCTGGCTGAGCAACGGGACCAACACCATCAGCGGCACATCCATGGCCTCGCCGCACGTCGCCGGAGCCGCCGCCGTGTTGTGGAGCACCAATCTCGCCCAAAGCGCCACCACCGTGACGACCGCCGTCCTCAACGCGGTCAGCGCCGACAAACTGGTCGGGCTTCCCACCGACCTCTCGGGAACCCCCAACAAATTGCTCTACGTCAGCCCGGGCACCGGCGTTGCTCCGTCCAATCCCACCGGCGTCAGCGCGGTCGGCGGAATCGGGCAGGCCACCGTCACCTGGGTCGCTCCCACCAACTCCGGAAGCAGTCCCATCAACGGTTACACGGTCACCGCCAATCCGAGCGGGACGTCGTGCACCTGGCCCGGCGGCCCATTGACCTGCACGGTCGTCGGCCTCGGTGCCGGTTCGTACACCTTCACGGTTCGCGCATCGAATATCTGGGGGCAGTCCACGGCATCGCAAGCATCGAACTCGGTGACCATCACTCCGTCGAACGACTTTTTCGCCGGCGCGAAGGTCATCAACACTCCATCGGGAACCGTGAGCGACACCAACAGCTCGGCCACCGTGGAACCCAACGAGCCCACGCTCGACACTCCGGGTGTCGGCGGTGGAGCCACCATTTGGTTCCGTTACGACGCAGTAGCCAACGGTTCGTTGACGGTCGACACCTTCGGAAGTTCCTTCGACACGGTCCTCACCGCGTACAGCGGATCGACGTTGGCCGGGCTCTCGCGCATCACGTTCAACGACGACTTCTCCTCGACGTTGCAAAGTTCGATCAACTTCAATGTCGTCAACGGAACGTCGTATTACCTCCGCGTCGCGTCCTATGGGTCGTCGCGCGGTTCGGTCACCATGAACTGGTCGCTACTGTCCACGTGTCCGGTCACCACCGTGATCGGCGACAACTTTTGCGCGGCCTACAACCTCACGAACGTCAGTGGTTCGGTGACCCGTGACAACACTCAAGCACAACCGAACGAGTTCGGCGAACCAGCTCCGTCGGTCGGCTCCGGTGGCGGTTCGGTCTGGTACTACTTCATCGCACCGGCCGCCGGAACGCTGAACATCTCGACGAGTGGAAGCGCCATCAACAACGTGGTGAGCGTGTTCACCGGTTCATCACTCTCTTCGTTGGTTCGACCCATCGGTTGGACGGACTTCAGCGGAACGTCAAATTCCGCTTCTCTCGAGGTGGTCAAGGACACCCGCTACTACGTCCGGCAAGCCAGTTTCTCCTCGACACGGGGCTCGATGTCGCTGGGCGTCAACTTCACCGCCACCGTGGTCACTCTCCCACCGTCGGCTCCGTTGAACCCGACCGCCACACCAGGAGCCACCGACGGCACGGTCGTCGTTTCGTGGACCACTCCCACCACCGATGGTGGCTCGCCCATCCAGTCGTACGAAGCAATCGCCACCCCGGGTTCGCAATCGTGCACCGCGGCCGCCAATCAGAATTCATGCACGATTTCGGGTCTCACGAACTTCGATCCCTACACCGTCACGGTGACGGCGACGAACGGTGTCGGACGTTCACCGGCATCGACACCTACCGCCACCGTGCGACCCGGCTACCTGAACGACATGTTCACCAGCCCCAAGGTTTTCGGGTCGAGCACCGGCACCATCGTCAGCCGCAACACGAATGCATCGGCCGAAGTTGGCGAACCAAGTCACGGAGGCTCGCCGGCGTCGAAGTCGATGTGGTTCGAATACACACCTTCCAGCAACGGGCAAATCTCCATCGACACCGTCGGTTCGTCGTTCGACACGGTGTTGGCCGTCTACACGGGCAACGCTCTCAACACGTTGACGGTCGTCGCCTCGAATGACGATGCCAAAGGCGGTCTCACGAGTGCCGTATCGATCACGGCCACGGCCGGCACTCGATATCTCCTTGCCGTCGACGGGTGGCGTGGCGCGTCGGGCAACATCAGCCTCAACTGGGCTTTCGCATTGCCTTCTCCTCCGGGTGCCCCCTCGAACGTGCGCGCACTCTCGTCTCGCCCGAATCAGGCCGAGGTCACCTGGACCGCCCCCGTCAACACGTCGTATCCGATCACCGAATATCTCGTCACGTCAAACCCCGGAAACTTCACCTGCACATGGACCGTCGGACCACTCTCCTGCACGGTGTCGGGTCTCACCGCCCAAGTGACCTACACGTTCACCGTCACGGCGAAGAATCTCGCGGGATACGGCGTCGCTTCGACACCGTCCAATAGTGTCGTCCCGCGGTCGGAGAACTGGGTGCGCACCGTGGCCAACTCCTGGGGCATCGACCGCATCGATCAGGCGAACCTTCCCCTCGACGGTGACTTGTCCACGGTCAATCGAGGTGAAGGCAGCATCATCTTCGTGGCCGACACCGGCCTGAACTCGCACTCCGACTTCACCAACCGCGTGTTGCCCGGCCGGAACTTCGCCGCCAACAGCAACGGATCCACCGTCATCACCGACACATCCGACTGCCACGGGCACGGCACACACGTCGCATCCACCGCGGCCGGCAGCGCCTACGGCGTGGCCACCAGTGCGTTCATCGTCCCGGTGCGCGTGCTCGATTGCTACGGGTCGGGTTCGATTGCCGGCATCATTCAGGCCCTCGACTACGTCCGCACGTACCCATTGAACGGTCGACGAGGTGTCGTGAACATGAGCCTCGGTGGCGGCATCAGTTCCGCTCTCGACACCGCGGTCGACAACCTTGTTGCCGCTGGTTTTGTCGTCGTCGTCGCGGCCGGGAACGACGGTGGTGACCTCGACCCAGCCGAGCGCAGCGCGTGCAATCACTCACCCGCCCGCGTGCCGGCGGCCATCACCGTTGGTGCCACCG
>RHCK01000182.1 GCA_010030605.1 Acidimicrobiia bacterium | reverse complement strand
GCCAGACGCAATGCTTTGTCGGGGTCGCGGGCACCCAACTCCCGGGTGACGCGCGTCAGTCGCGTGCCGATGGCGAACGCCTCCACCTTCTGACGTCCGGCCACCGCCGCTTGCACGAAACGCAACAATGCGCGGGCGTACGGCTCCATGGAACCGGAGATGTCGAGCAACAGCACCAGTCGACGAAGGCGTCGATCGTTCTCGAGGTGATGGCGGGTGATGGGCTCTCCGGCGGTGCGCAAACTGGAACGCACCGTGCGACGCAGATCAGGACGACCACGTCGCGATCCGGGAACCATGCGGAACGACGAACGAGGTGTGCCGACCAAACGGAGCCTCGACATCAACTCCTGAGCCAGATGTAGTTCTTCCGGTGAGTAGGCGGCGAAGTCCTTCGAGCGCAAGGTTTCGATGCTCGAAAAACGCAACGTGATCGAACCGTCATCCTCGTCTTCGCGAGCCTGCGCCTGACCGTCGTCCGTCGAGCCATCATCGGCATCGATGTTGATCGTGAGATGCAACGTTTCTTCGATGACGTCGTCGAGGGACCGACGTTGATTCCAGAACACCTCGAACGCCCGATCGAACAATCCGATGTCTTCGGGGCGACGAATCAATGTGGCGCGTCCGGCCCAGTACACGTCGTCGCGGCGATCGATGCCCAGTCGAGTGATCGATTCGGTGAAAGTGATCACGTTGCCGATGGGGGTCGCGATCCCGGCACCGCGCAACACGCGGCTGAACGCGACCGCCATGCGTTCCGCCGAGGTGTTGGTGCCGACGGTCTCCATGAGGCGAGCTCCGAGCTTCGATCAGGCGACGAGGGCTCGTCGAACCGCCGACTTCACGATCTCGGCCATGTCGGCGGCTTCCACGCGCTCTTGATCCTCGCGATACTTCAGGACCGTTCCGAGCGTGGCTCGCACGTTGTCCTCGTCGAGGGTGGTCACGCCCAGACGTCCGAGAGCGGTGGCCCAATCGATGGTCTCGGCGACGCCGGGTGGCTTGTACAGCTGCATCGCCCGCATCGTTTCGATGGCGGCGGCGACTTGTCGAGCGAGACCGGTGGAAACGTCGGGAACGCGCAGCGAGACGATGGCGACCTCGCGCTCGAACGAGGGGTGTTCCACCCAGTGATACAGGCATCGTCGCTTCAACGCGTCGTGGACATCGCGTGTGCGGTTCGACGTGAGGATCACGATCGGTGGGCGAGCGGCGGCGAAGGTCCCGAGTTCGGGAACGGTCACCTGGAAGTCCGAGAGCACCTCGAGCAGATAAGCCTCGAACTCGTCGTCGGCGCGATCGATCTCGTCGATCAACAACACCGGCGGATTCTCGGCCGGCGACAGTGCGCGCAACACCGCGCGGCGGAGCAAGAAGCGCTCTTGGTAGAGCTGATTCTCGAGCGCGTCGGCTCCGAGGCCGGCGGCCTCTCCACTGGCCTCGGCGGCGCGCAGGTGCAACAACTGACGCGAGTAGTCCCAGTCGTAGACCGCCTGTGAAGCGTCGATGCCCTCGTAGCACTGCAAACGAATCAGTTCGCCGCCGGTCAGTCGGGAGAGCACCTTGGCTAGTTCGGTCTTGCCGACGCCGGCTTCCCCCTCCAGCAACAACGGGCGTTGCAAGGTGAGGGCGAGGAACACCGAGGTCGCCAAGCCGCGGTCGGCGAGGTAGCCGTGACGGCCAAGAGCCTCGTCGACGGCTTCGACGTTCTCGAGACCGGACAGTGCAGAAGTCATCGACGACAGGTTAGGGGTCGGCGAGTTGTCTCCGCCGAGTTGTATCGTCGCAGTGGAGGGGGAGACATGCTCGATCTGATCATTCGTGGGGGAACAATCGTCGACGGCACGGGCGCCGCTCGTTTTCGGGGCGACATCGGGGTGCGGGACGGTCGCATCGCCGTCATCGCGCCGTCGATCGACGAAACGGCGGCCGAAGTCATCGACGCCACTGGACTGGTCGTGACGCCCGGATTCGTCGACATTCACACGCACTACGACGGGCAGGTGTCGTGGGACGACCTTCTCGAGCCCACCTCCGGACACGGCGTCACCACCATCGTGATGGGGAACTGCGGCGTTGGTTTCGCACCGGTGCGCCCAGGACGCGAGGAATGGCTGGTGCAGTTGATGGAAGGTGTCGAGGACATTCCGGGCACCGCGCTGCACGAAGGCATCACGTGGTCGTGGGAGACCTTCCCCGAGTACTTGGATGCCGTGGCGTCGCGTCGTTACAGCATGGACGTCGCCGCGTACGTGCCGCACGCGTCGGTGCGTGCCTACGTGATGGGCGATCGCGGTGCGCGCAATGAGGCCGCCACCCCCGACGACATCGCGGCCATGGGTCGCATCGTGCGCGAGGCGCGCGAGGCGGGCGCGGTGGGGTTCTCCACCAGTCGCACGTTGAACCACAAAGCGCGCGATGGTGAACCGGTGCCCGGAACCTTCGCCGCACTCGACGAGTTGCAGGGCATGGCCGATGCGTTGGTGGCCGCGGGCGGCGGGTTGTTCGAAGTGGCGCCCCAAGGTCTGGAGTTCGATCGTCCGGTCTTCCTTGGCGAGGTGGACTGGATGGCCGGTCTTGCAGAACGCAGTGGGTTGCCGGTGACGTTCGCGATGTTGCAGAACGAACTGAACGCGGACTCGTGGCGCGAGGCCCTCGATGTGGTCGACCGAGTGAACGACAAGGGCGGCCGCATGCACCCGCAGATCGCCGCGCGACCATTCGGAATGATGATCGGTTGGGATGGCTACCACTTCTTCTCCAAACGACCCACGTACATGGACCTGGCGTCGAAGTTGTCCATGCCCGAATTGCGCATGGAACTTCGTCGTGACGAGGTGAAGGCTCGCATCCTCGCCGAGACCGACGCGCCAGCTGATCCGACGAAGCAGTTCGATGGCATCGGGGCGTTCATGCAGATGTCGGTCGACAAGATGTACGCCATGGGCACGCCGCCCGATTACGAACCCGGGCCGGATTTGCTGGTGTCGAACCTGGCCAAGGCTCACGGGCAGGATTCGTTGTCGTACGCCTATGACCTACTGAACGAGGACGATGGTCGCGCGTTCCTGATGCTGCCGTTCTTCAACTACGTCGGCGGCTCGCAAGACGCGATCTACGAGATGTTGCAGCATCCGGCGACGGTGTCCGGTTTGTCCGATGGTGGAGCACACGTGCGCATGATCTGTGACGCGTCGATTCCCACGTACGTACTCACGCATTGGGCGCGCGACCGTCGTCGAGGTCCGAAGTTGAGCCTCGAACAGGCGGTGAAGGTGCAGACACACGACACCGCGAACGTGGTGGGCTTCCACGACCGTGGCGTGTTGGCCGAGGGCAAGAAGGCCGACATCAACATCATCGACATGGACGCGTTGACGTTGGGTTTCCCGCACGCCGAGGATGATCTGCCCGCCGGCGGCACGCGGCTGTTGCAAACCGCCACCGGCTACGTCGCCACCATCGTGAACGGTGTGGTCACCCGACGTCACGGTGTCGACACGGGTGCTCGGCCCGGTCGTCTGGTTCGCGCCTGACCGATCACGCTCCGGCGAGCAGCCTCACCAACACGGTGGTTTTCTCGATCAGATCGGCGGGACCGTCCGGAAGCGCGTCGACGGGCCACCAACGCGCGCCTTCGATCGGACTGAGTGGTGCCTCCATGTCGGCGATGTAGGCCCAGCCCACGTTCCAATGACGATGCGGGCGTTCTCCATCGCGATCGGTGACGTGCACGAAGATCGGAGCGTCCGACATCGGGCGCACGTCGAAACGGGTGAGGCCGGTTTCCTCTTCCAGTTCGCGCAATCCGGCGTCCCTCGTGGATTCGTGCCGCTCCACGTGTCCACCCGGCGTCGACCATCCGAGCGATGGATGTTTCACCAAC
>RHCK01000181.1 GCA_010030605.1 Acidimicrobiia bacterium | reverse complement strand
CATGGGCGTACGACTGGATCCCGAAGACGAATACATGCACGAGCTCGGCCCCGAGTCGAACTTCAACGAAAGCATGTACATCAACTGTTTCGATCCAACCAACAAGGTTGGTGGCTGGTTCCGTATGGGCAACCGGGCCAACGAGGGCTACGCCGAGATGACCGTGTGCATCTACCTGCCCGACGGTTCCGTGGCGTTCATGTTCAAGAGGCCCACCATCGAGAACAATGACCAACTCGACGCGGGCGGCCTCACATGGACGATGGTGAAGCCGTTCGAGGAACTGCGTATCGACTTCTCGGGCAAGGTCGTGGTTCTGGCTGAACCTACACAAATGGTCGACCCCAAGACCGCGTTCAAGAACAATCCCTACGCCGAATGCGAAGCGCACATCACGTTCACCGGGCAAGGCCGCACCAGCATGTTCGGTGGCGAACCGGACACTCCGCACGAGGCTCCCGGCGAGGAATTCGCCAAGGGTCATTACGAGCAGTTGATTGCCGCTCACGGAAGCATCCGGGTCGGTGATCAAGAATGGGAGATCAACGGCTTCGGTCTGCGCGATCATTCGTGGGGACCTCGCTACTGGCAAGCGCCGTGGTATTACCGCTGGCTCACCGCGAACTTCGACCAGAACCTCGGCTTCATGTTGTCGCGCGTGGCCAAGAAGAACGGACCCGGCACCCGTGGTGGTTTCGTTTGGGAGGACGGCCAGATGCATCTGTGCGATCACGCCGAGATCTCCACCGTCTTCCAAGGAGAGGACACCTACCACGACAAGATTGAGGCCGTGTTGCGAAGCAGTCGCAGTCAGCGTGAGTGGCGTTTCACGGGCGAGGTCATGAGCCTCATCCCCCTTCGGAATCGTCGCCAAACACCCGATGGCGAATGGCTCACCACTCGCATCAGTGAGGGAATGACGCGTTGGGAAATGGTCTCCGAGGAACACAAGGGCAAGGTTGGTTACGGCTTGTCCGAGTATCTCGACCAGATCATCGACGGCACCCCGGTGGGCACCGCCGAGTAACTCGAACGTCGACGAGTTCGATCAGATCGAATTCGTGAGCAAAGCAACCAGGGCCTCGAGCACCTCATTGAGTTCGTGCTCCGGCATGTCGACTCCCTCGCCGTACAACTTCACCTTGGGTTCGGTTCCACTGGGCCGAATTTGCAGACGCACACCGCGACCACCTTCCTCGTCCAGCCAGAGTCGCACCAGATTCGCCTCGGGATAATCGCGCACCGCGACCACGCGTCTCGACCCAACCGTCGACGGCGGTTGATTCATCAGGTGTCCCACCAGTCGCGCCCCCGAGCTCGGATCCATCTTGATGCTGCGCTCGGCGGTCACATGACGCCCGTACCTCGCGGCGATGTCCTCGAGGCGACCTTGAATGGTTGTTCCCTCGACCGCGGCCAATCCGGCGATCTCGGCCAACAACACCGCGGCGGCGACACCGTCTTTGTCGAGGGGGCGATCGGCCACCAAATATCCGAGTGCTTGCTCGTAGGCGAAGACCAAACGCCGACCCTCGGCCTTCATCGCGGCATCGGCGATCCACTTGAAACCGGTGAAGGTCTCGCGGTAGTGAACACCGTGGGTCGCGGCCATCTCCCCCAACAGTGACGACGAAACGACGGTCGTCTCCACGAGACGCTCGTCCCCCGTCGTGTGGCGAAGAATGTGGTCGGCGAACAACCAACCAATTTCATCACCGCGCAACAATCGCCATTGACCAGAACTGTTGGCAGGAATCGCGACTCCCAATCTGTCGGCATCCGGATCGTTGGCGATCACGACATCGAGTTCCTCTCGTCGACCAAGTTCGATCACTCGATCCATCGCGCCGGGCTCTTCCGGGTTCGGAAACTCGACCGTGGGAAAGTTCGGGTCGGGCTGCTGCTGTTCCGACACCACCAGTGGTTCAGGCAATCCACACGCGGCGAACGCTCGCAGAATCAACGCCCCACCGACCCCGTGCATCGCGGTGTATCCCACCCGCGCACCGGGCACGTCGGGACGACGGCGAACGCTCGGCAACCATTTCAGGTATTCGGCGATGGCTTCATCTCCCACGTGGTGGATCAAGGGATCGTCCGATTCCGCCAACGGGATCGTGGTCGGATCGAGAGCGTCGATTCGCGCCGCGATGTCGGAATCCGTGGGTGGAACGATCTGCGCGCCATGACCCAGATACACCTTGTATCCATTGTCGTGTCGGGGGTTGTGGCTCGCGGTCACCATCACACCGGCCGCCACTCCGAATCGAGGAATGTTCCACGCCAGAATCGGAGTCGGCGTGGCCCCGTCGATCACGATGGCCCGCATTCCCCGAGCGGCCGCCACTCGCGCCGTGTCGGACGCGAAGTCGGCGCTCTTGTGTCGCGCATCGCGTGCGATCAAAAGTCCCATCGCGGTCGCTCCCGGAACCGTCGCGATCAGGTGATCCACCAACCCCGCCGCGGCCCGACGAACCACGAGTCGATTCATGCGCGAAGGTCCGGCACCGATGGGCGCCCGCAATCCAGCGGTGCCGAACGCCAGTCCGTGAGCGAATCGCGCCTTGATCTCGTCATCGGTGGAACCGAGCAAGGCTCGCAGTTCGTCGCGCACGTCGGCATCGGGCTCGCACTCGAGCCAACGCTCCGCGAGCCGACGATGGACGGACATCGGCGACCTCAGAATTCCGGCATGAGGGTGCGCAGCTCGACCAGCGGGCGAGGCCCGATGTGCGAGATCACTTCGCCGGCCGCGACGGATCCCAACCAACCGCTTTGCTGCAAGCTGTAGCCGTTCGTGTAACCGAACAGGAAACCAGCGGCGTAGAGGTCGCCGGCCCCGGTCGTGTCGATGACGTCCTTCACGTCGTCGGCGTCCACATGAATGATCTCGCGATGCGTGATGATGGACGTTCCGAGAGCACCACGAGTGATGACCGCGAGCGAACTGTCACGACGAATCGCTTCGACCGCATCGTCGAAGGAGTCGAGTTCGTAGAGGGACTTCAACTCTGCCTCGTTGCCAAAAAGAATGTCGACTTCATCAGCAACCAGGGCGCGGAAATCGTCGCGGTGGCGCTCGACACAGAAACTGTCGGACAGGCTCAGCGACACCTCACGACCAGCCGCGTGCGCCACTCGCGCCGCATGACGAAAGGCATCCTTGGCGTCCTCGCGGTCGAAGAGATACCCCTCCATGTACAGCACGCGTCCGTCCGCGATCGTTTGCTCGTCGATGTCGTGACGATCGAGATAGCTGGACACCCCGAGGTAGGTGTTCATGGTTCGTTGGGCGTCGTCGGTGACCACGATGATGCAACGACCCGTCGGTATCTCGTCGATGTGTTTGCCCGGACTGAAATGAACTCCCACGGCCAGCAAATCGTGGCCGAAGACCTGGCCAAGATCGTCGTTGCTGACTTTGCCGATATAGGCGGCCTTTCCACCAAAGCTGGCCACACCGCACACCGTGTTGGCCGCCGAGCCACCGCTCATTTCGATCGCTGAACCGAGTGCCTTGTAGAGGTACAGGGCTCGATCGGTGTCGACCAGCATCATCGATCCCTTCACCAGGGAATGTTCCTCGATGAAATCATCGCCCGCATTGGCGATCACGTCGACCAACGCATTTCCGATTCCCACCACGTCGTAGCGTGCCGGGGCACGGGTGGTGGAAGTGTGGTTCGACACGACCGTGAACGCTAGTTGGTCGATGGCTGTCGACCGCGCCAAAGCGTTCCGAAGGTCCCCGAACTACCATTCGCACGTGACCCTTGCCCCCACTTCTCGCGCCGACCTCGACCCGTACCGCCTGCCCAGGCACGTGCTCCCCCGACGCTACGAGGTGACTCTCGATCCGAATCTCGACACCGCCACCTTCGGAGGACACG
>RHCK01000019.1 GCA_010030605.1 Acidimicrobiia bacterium | reverse complement strand
CGGGCGAATGCGACGCATTCCGCCTCTATCGGTGTAGGCAAGTCGTAGACGTTCGAGTGCGGCCACCACCGCGACTCGATTCGGCGACCAACCACGGCGCTCGCATTCGTCGATCCATTCGGCCGGCGTCACGTGTCCGCGTTGGCCATTGCACCGTCGACAGGCGGCGATCTCGTTCTCGAGAATGCTCGGTCCGCCCTTGATGCGCGGCACCAAATGTTCGGTGGTGGCCTCGACCAAACGCACGTCGATCGGGCGTCGACACCAAATGCATTCCGCACCGTCGCGTTCGAGGATCACCGCCATTCGGGCGCGTCGATTCAGGGCCACGCGAATATCTCAGCAGAATCGGTCGGCGAACGAGAGAATGGAGACGTGATCGGTCGTTTCGCTCCGTCGCCAACGGGGCCCCTCCATGTGGGAAACCTGCGAACGGCACTCATCGCGTGGTTGATGGCTCGTACCGCGGGCGGACACATGATCGTTCGCATCGAAGATCTGGATCGTGCCAACAGCAACGAGCTCAACGAACGGCGTCAGTTGGATGCCCTCGCCGCGTTGGGCATCGATCATCCGCCGGTGTTGGTCCGACAAAGCGAACGATTCGATCATTACCGCGACGTGATCGCCGATCTTCGGACGCGCGATCTGGTGTACGAATGCTTCTGCAGTCGGCGGGAGATTCGCGAGGCCGTGAACGCTCCCCACGAACACGAGGTGCAGTACCCAGGAACGTGTCGGGAGCTAACCGCACGTCAACGGTCGGAGCGCATCGACTCGGGTCGACCACCCGCGCTTCGCCTGCGCACCGACACCGTCGCCTACGTCGTGGACGACGTGATCGCCGGCGCCACCACGTCGCCGGTGGACGACTTCGTGTTGCAGCGCAACGATGGGGTGCCCGCCTACAACTTGGCGGTGGTGGTGGATGACACCGAACAAGGAGTCGATCAGGTGGTGCGCGGAAACGATCTACTGTCGTCGACCGGCCGGCAGATGCACCTGCAGACGTTGTTGGGATATCGAACGCCGCAGTACGCCCACGTTCCGTTGGTGGTGGGTCACGATGGCGAACGATTGGCCAAGCGCCACGGTGCGGTGACACTCGATGATCTGGCGACGATCGGCATCGCGCCGAACGATGTGTTACGGGAACTGGCGATCAGCCTCGGCGTCGAGAACCACAACGTCGAACGAGCGGCCGATCTGTTGGATACGTTCCGCGTGTCGGCGTTACCGCGTACGCCGTGGATGATTCCGAACCAGTGGCGCCACGATGCGTTGTGAGGCCATCAGCCCCAGTCCGACGATCAACAACATGAACGCCAACACCGAGGGGTTGGTGCCGGCACCGGTCGCGGGCAGAGTGTTCGGGTCGACGTTTGCCGAACCTCCGCTCGAGGTACCGCTACCGGATGCGCTTCCGCTCCCGGGAGAGTTGATGGTGATCGACTGCTTGGCTCCGAAGCCACTGACGGGGGCATAGAGCGCCAACGTGTGACTACCGGCGGATGCACTCGACGGAATGATGCCGGTGATGGCCACATTGCCGTTGGCGTCGGCATTGGCGCTTCCGATCACCACCGGGTTGGATGCCATCAACATGAGAACCAATTCGTTCGCGTTGAAGCCGGTGTACAACGTGGTCACCGATTCACCCGGGTCGAGCGAACTATCGGACACGATGTCGGTCACCGCGGTCAACGACGCCAGCAACGAACCGAGTTGAGGAGACAAGGTTCGAACTCGTTGCGACGCCACCGAGGGGAGACTGGTTCCGAACGCCGAGGTGGCGGTGACCGTGAAGGTGTAGTCCTGATTCGAAAGCAAGCCAGTTACCGAGCACGACAACCCCGACGTGGTGCAGGTGAATGCTCCTGGGTTCGACGTGACCGTGTACGACGTGATGGGCGAGAGCACCGAGCTGGGTGCGACCCACGAAACAACCGCCGAATTCGTGGATGGTGCCGCGGAGACGGTGGTCGGCGCCCCCGGAAGGGACGTCAGCGTCCAAATCTCGGTTCCGAGCTGACCGTTGTCGGCGGCGAACAAGAGTCGGCCCCCAACATTGACGAAACGAGCGGTGGCGTCCGAATAGAAGCACAACATGCCTCCACAGATCGAAGCGCTCGATCCCGGTCGAAGATCGGTGAGCAACGTGGTTCCCAGAGTCGTTCCGTCGGTGATGTAGGGCTCAACGCCGTTGATGCCATCATCGGCGGCAAAGACCACCGAAGCTCCGTAGGAGAAGAACAGGTTGCAGCTTGACCCGAAGCAAGAGTTGAAGCTGCTGTTTACGCCGATGCGAACATCGGCGATACGGGTCGTGCCACTGAGGGTGCCATCCGTTTTCCAAGGCTCGTTGCCGGCGGCGGCATCTGACGCGTAAAAGTAAGCAGTGTTTCCGATCACATACAAATAACTAGGGTAGGAACCAGCCGACCCTTGGTAAATGTCTTTCAGCATGACGGTGCCGTCGGGGGTTCCGTCGGTGACCCACAGCTCCAAGCCGTTGGTCCCATCGTCGGCTCGGAAGATGAGTTTCTCGCCCATCGCCGTCAGCGAACCGGGGTACGAGCCACTCGACCCTTGGTAAATGTCTTTCAGCATGACGGTGTTGTTGGCGGTTCCGTCGGTGACCCACAGTTCGGAGCCGTTAATCCCATTCTCGGCTCGGAAATAGAGCTTGCCCTGGAAAACCTCGAAGTCTTCCGGATATGAATTGTTCGTTCCCGGGTAAATGTCTTTGAGCATGACGGTGCCGTTGGCGGTTCCGTCGGTGACCCACAGCTCATCGCCGTTTGTCCCGTCGGTGGCCCTGAAATAGACCTTGCCTTGGTATTCGGTGAGGTACGTCGGGTTTGAACCATACGACCCTTGGTAAATGTCTTTGAGCATGACGGTGCCGTTGGCGGTTCCGTCGGTGACCCACAGCTCTTCGCCGTTCGTGACGTCGTAGGCAGAAAAGAGCAACTGTGCTCCGAATGCTGTGAATTTACCGGGATTGGATCCGTCGGATCCGGTTCTGATGTCTTTGAGCATGACGGTGTTGTTGGCGGTTCCGTCGGTGACCCACAATTCGTAACCGTTGATTCCGTTGTCGGCCATGAAATAGACCTTGCCTTCGAACATTGTCATGGAGTTCGGGTTCGAACCATTCGAACCAGCCCTGATCTCTTTGAGCATGGTGGTTCCGTTGGCGGTTCCGTCGGTGATCCACAATTCGCTGCCACTTGTTGCGGTGGTGGCCCGGAACAGCATCTTGCCGTTCAAGACCGGTCCGAATGTTGGGTAACTGCTATTCGAGCCGCTGTAGATGTCGAGCAGCAGATCGAGGGTGCCGTACGTGGTGGACACCGCTTGGGGGCGCAAGTTTCCGGTCGCGTGCGCACCGCCGGGATTGCTCGACATCATCAGCGTGCCGGCGAGAATCAAACTCGCCCCCAACAATTTCGACTTCATGATCTTCCGCCCCTCACATCACGAGTACTTGTGTCACCAATCCTGACACACATGCATCCACCGTGAGAACACCCATTGACTGGCAAACTTCGGTGGTGCCGGAATCCGATCTCGATCTCATCCTCGGTTATCGAGGCGCCCAGAATTTCGATGGCATCGTCGTTGAAGTGGCTCCCGAGATGTTGGTGTTGCCGTTCTGGAAGCGCGACATGTGCGACGCGATCATCCGCGCGTCCGAAGCAGCCGGTGGCTTCGAACCGAATCCCGACGACCCGGTGCCCGGTCACGAGATCAGCCTGGCCACCATCAGCCCGCGCTTGTACGAGAACGTCATGGTGGATTTGGGGGTGCGAATCTGGCCACGGTTGCAAGACAAATGGCCCCTCATCGACTACTGCGGTCTTCGGGACGCTTTCGTCATCAAGTACGACCTCGACGGCCAGCGCGAGTTGCGCATGCACCATGACGTCGCCCAGCTGTCGGCCTCGGTGAAATTGAACGACGGGTACACCGGAGCCGAACTCGAATTCCCGCAACAGAACTTTCGCAACACGGACGTACCGGTTGGTTCGTTGTTGGTGTGGCCGAGTTTGGTGACCCACCCGCATCAATCGCTGCCGTTGCACAGTGGAACGAAGTACTCGCTCACGATCTGGTTCGAGATACCGCAGCAATACGACTGACGACGGGTATCCCCGTTTCACGAAGTCGTCGGAACTATTTTTCGTCTCACTGTGCTGGTGAGAGCGGGGTCCATTAATCGTCGGACGATGATCGCGCTTCTGACATCGGTCGCCGCGCTGCCCGTGGTGGTGTCAGCGTGTGGTGGCGTCGTCTCATCAACCGCCGAAGCCGCCACAGTCGTGCCGTCGACCATCGCTTTGTCGCCACCAACGGTGCCCCCGCCCACGATGCCCGCGCCGGTGATCACCGCGCCGCCAACCACGCTGCCGCCACCCGAACCGATGCGTATCGCGGCTCAGCCTCTCGATGTGCCCCTCATGGCCGTTGGCACCCAGGACGGAGAAGAAACCAAGCGCGTGCAACAGCGCCTCCTCGACCTCGGATTCTGGCTGCAGTCCGTCAACGGTGATTACGGGGTCACCACCTCGCAAGCCGTGATGGCCTTCCAGAAATACATGGGCCTCCCGGCCACGGCCGAGGTGGACGAAGCCACCGCCGCCCTTCTCACCGTGGCCGACATGCGAGCGAATGGCTCGGCGACCGGAGGCACCCTCATCGAGGTCGACAAGGACCGCCAATTGATGTTCATCATCCGTGACGCGGCCACCCTCTGGACCATCAACGTGTCCACCGGCTCGGGCATACCCTTCAAGGAACGGGATAAGACCGAGTGGGGCAAGTGGATTCAGGGCGATGCCCAAACTCCCGACGGCATTTTCACGGTCGATCGAGAACGGAACAAGGGCTGGCACAGCGGCGACCTCGGTGACATTTATCGACCGAAGTTCTTCAACAAAGGCATCGCGTTGCACGGCTCGTACGAGATTCCGAACTATCCCGCCTCGCACGGGTGCGTGCGCATGTCGACGGCGGCCATGGACATGATCTGGAAGGACAACCTGGCTCCGATCGGAATGACCGTCTGGGTGCATTCCTCGGCCCCCGCGGCGTGACACGCTGACAGGGTGATTCCCGTTCTCTCTGCTGTCCGCCCGTGGGCGGACCCCACCGTGGTGTCGATCGGTCGATTGCCGATGCGACAGACGATGACGTCGTTCCCCGGCATCGATGACGTGAACGACGATCGTGACCGATCACCGTGGCGCCGTGATCTATCGGGCACCTGGAGTTTTCGGTTGTTCGACAACCCCGATGCGGTCACCTCGGCCGCCGTCGCGGAGAAGTCACCGAGCGGTTGGGGTGACGTGCACGTGCCAGGTAACTGGACCTTGCAGGATGTCGGTGATCTTCCGCACTACACCAACGTGAAGATGCCGTGGCCGCTGCGCCCTCCGGCCACACCCGAACACAATCCCACCGGGGTTTATCGACGGACCGTTTCGATTCCTCGCGCGTGGAAGGGCCGCCGAACCATCATCCATGTCGGCGGGGCCGAAAGCGTGCACGCGGTGTTCGTGAACGGGACGTTCGCCGGATACGGCACCGACAGCCGACTGCCGAGCGAGTACGACATCACCGATCATCTGCACGCGGGAGCCAACGTCGTCGCGATCGTCGTGGCGCGCTACAGCGCCCAGTCCTATGTCGAGGATCAGGACCAATGGTGGATGGCCGGACTTCATCGTGAAGTGTTTCTCGAATCGCGATCGGTGGTGAACATCGAACGAGTGCACGCGCGCGCCGATTGGGACCACATTGATTCGAAGGCGTCACTTGCCGTGGAGGTCGGAGTTGGCGTGTTGGACACCTCCGGTGCGATGGCGCTCGAGAAAGGCTGGAAGGTTCGATGCACGGTGCTCGGTGTCGATGGTCGTCGCATCGGTCGTGCGGTCGTTGCCACCGTGGCTCATCAACACATCCAGCCGTATTCGTTCGATGGTCACGTTGCGCGCCTCGAGATTCCACACCCCAAGGTGAAGCCATGGTCGGCCGAGGAACCGCACCTCTATCGACTGGTGTGCGAATTGATCGACCCGCGAGATGGTGTGGTGGAGGCGGTGCGACAGAACGTCGGTTTCCGGCGCGTCGGCATCATCGACGGACTGGTCTGCGTGAATGGTCGCCCGATCACCATCATGGGAGTGAATCGCCACGACCATCATCCGGAGCGGGGCAAGGCCGTCACCCCCGAGGACATGCGTGAAGACATCGTCGCGATGAAGCGCGCCAACATCAACGCGGTTCGCACGTCGCACTATCCGAACGATCATCGCTTCTATGACCTGTGCGATGAACTCGGCATGTACGTGGTCGACGAAGCGAACGTCGAGAGCCACGGCTTCAACACCAGCCTGTGTCATGACCCCCGTTATCGCTCCACGTGGTTGGAACGTGTTGGTCGCATGGTGGAACGCGATCGCAACCACCCGAGCATCATCATGTGGAGTTTGGGCAACGAATCCGGCTACGGCGAACACCACGATGCCTGTGCGTCTCTGGTGCGGCGGGTCGACCCGAGTCGCCTACTTCATTATGAAGGCGCGGTGTTTCACGCGGGTTGGAGCAACGGTGGAATGAACGTCACCGACGTGGTGTGTCCGATGTACGCGCCGCCGTCGGCCATCGAGATGTACGCCGAGAAGGACCTCGGAACCCGACCCCTGATTCTGTGCGAATACAGCCACGCGATGGGCAACAGCAACGGAGGGCTGGCCGACTACTGGGACGTGATCGATCGGCATCGCAATCTTCAAGGCGGCTTCGTGTGGGAATGGAAGGATCACGGTCTGCTGCAAACCGCCCCGAACGGTCTGCAACGTTTCGCCTATGGAGGCCAATTCGGCGACGAACCAAATGACGGCAACTTCGTCGCCGATGGAATCGTCTCGCCCGACGTCGAACCGCATCCAGCCGTTCAGGAGCTGACATGGGTGCATCGTCCCGTTGCGGTGCACGGTGCCGGATGGAAATTGAAAGTGACCAACCGACAAACGTTCCGAGACCTGTCGTGGTTGCGCGGCGAATGGGAACTCACCGTCGACGGCAAGCGCGTGCGGTCGGGTCGCTGGACACCGGCGGTGGCCGCGGGCGCGACTGTCACGGTCGAGTCGCCCGTCGATCTGCGTGACGCGAAGAATCTCGGTGGTGAGGTGTTGCTCACCTTCCGCTGGCGCGTTGCTCGTGCGACGGCGTGGTGCGCCGCCGGTCATCTGGTGGCGTGGGATCAGTTGATTCTGCGGGAGGCCGAGACCAAGGCTCTTCCCAAGCGCGATCCCGATGCGGGATCGACCGAGATCGACGTGCTTCTCGGAGGTGCGCCGCGTTTGAACCTTTGGCGCGCCGCCACCGACAACGACGGCTTCAAGTTGATGCCGAGTTTATCGGCGACCATGGCCATTGGAGGCAAGGCGCTGTGGCGTTGGCTCGACCAAGGCATCCATCGTGTGTCCGCCGAGGAATTGGTCGATCATCGAATGACGTCGTACGTCGACCAGAGCGGCGGCGTGGTGTTCGACCACACCGTGATCGTTCCCGACGAATTGAGCGATCTTCCTCGAGTCGGCGTGGTCTTCGAATTGCCGGTGGGTTTCGACACGGTTCGCTTCTATGGACGCGGACCCCTCGAGAACATGCCAGATCGGCAGAGTGGCGCGTTGCTCGGCGTGTGGGAAAGCTCGGTGGACGAACTGCCGTACATCGTTCCGCAGGAGTTCGGACTGCGCACCGACTGTCGTTGGATGGAAATCGTTCGTTCGCGCGATGGTCGTCGAGTGCGCATCGAGGCTTTGCGACCGTCGGGATTGCACATGTCGGCGATTCATCACTCCGATCACGATCTGTTCGACGCGGCCGACGTGTCCGAGTTGGTGCGTCGAGACGGGGTCTTCGTGCACATCGATGTTGCTCATCGCGGAGTGGGCACCGCCAGTTGTGGTCCCGACATGCATCCACGCCACATCATCCCGGCGGGCACGCACCAGTTCGCGTACCGACTTCGCCTGCTCGATTAACTTTCGGCGCGACGAACGCGCAACTGGCGATCCTCGGCGGTGAGGCATCGACCGGTCTCCAGGTCGAACTTCCAGCCGTGCAGGGTGCACACGAGAGTCGTGCCGTCCGATTCGCCGAACACCTCGAGGTCGGCTCGACGATGCGGGCAATACCGTTCGACGATGTGATCGCCGATGCGAATCTCGTCGCTCGGTGGCGGTGGAGCGATCTTGCGAACGGCCTCGGCTTCGGTGCGTTGCATGCGCTCCACCGACAACGACTTGAAGAAGTTGTACAGATATTCGTTGTATGAACCCGCGCGCCACGCCGTGAATCGACACGACAGGAACAACTTGTCGCTCCAGTCCACGGCGTTCTGGGCCACCACCGTTTCCACCAAACGACGATCGATGTCGAAACGGAAACCGAAAGGTTCACCGGCATGCGCGCGAATTTGTCGATTGGGAAAGTCGATGAGCACATCGGTGTCGCCGGCCCGCAACAGACACGCGGCACCCACGGCGCTGCACAGAGTTGGCGCCAGAGCCATCAGTGGTTCCCACCACGCCTTCAGCCGTCCGACCAGGTTCGGCTGCGGCGGTTCCCATGACGCCTTCAACTCGTCGAGGTACCCGAGATAGTCGCTCTGGTAGCGAAGCAGGTAGTCCCGTTTGTTGGTGAAAATGGAACGAACCTCGTCGACGGGGAACGGGTGTCGCGGTTCGTGCTCGGCTCCGCATTCGATGATCGTCCCGGGAACGTTCATCACCCCATCGCGACCGGTTGCGGCAAGTCGATTCAGAAACGCCGTCTGGTCGGGAAAGATCGACATCTCGTCGCCATCGATCACGTTGAAACGAAACAGATCGGGATCGAGGAAGCACGGGGGACCGGCCGAGGGAACCACGGCGCGGGCATCGAGAGCCTCCACGTATCGAAGGGCTCGGGAGAACTGACTCTCGACTTTGAGATCGATCAGTTGTCGCATGGTCTCGGCTGGTTCTTCGTAGACCATCGGATACCAGATCGCTCCGGAGTACTGAATCCAATGTTGATCGACGGGACCATGCGAGCGAAGCGCGTGCAGATCGCTGGGCCGGCAATCATTCTGATCGACGATGCGGTGAACACCGTCGCTCACCACCAGAGCGGAGTCTCCGGCTGGACCATCGGTGATGGATGTCTCCACATGAATGGCCACGGTCAGTCCGTCACCCAGGTCGGTCTCGATGCCGTTCTCGGTGCGGATGAAGGTGTCGAAGCCGATGGAACGCAGGCGACGTTCGAGTTCGTTGGTGGGAAAGCCCGGCAGAAGCACCGGGGTGTTGCGCGGGATGTTTTCGCTCAGCCACTTCTCATCCAGGTGGTCACCGTGCAGATGCGAGATGTATAGGTACGACGGATGAAGAATCTCGTCGCGCAACGGATGCGGCAACTGATCGTTACGAGGGAAGACGAACCACGATCCGAAGAACGCGGGATTGAACCACGGGTCGCAGAGAATGGTTCCCTGGCGGGTTTCGATGAAGATGCCGGCGTGACCGATGGAGGTGGCCCGCATCGTGGTCGTTCGCACGACGTCAAACTACCGATTCACGCGTGAACGAACGTGGGGACGATGGTCACGGCGTGGGGGGATCGGTGAAGCGCACACCGCCGCGCGATACGTGCTCGGTCCACTTGTTGCCGTCCCAATAGCGGAACTCGTAACGCCCGGCCGGATCTTTGTACCAGTCGGCGGGCACGGTCGGCGTGGTGACGGCTTGGGTGACGGCTTGGGGGACGGAGGGCGTCGCGGTGGTGACCGACGCCCATCCGTTCTGGTTCGATGCGGGCACCGGAGTGGGAGTGATGTTCGCCACCGAGATGGTGGGACTGGATGCGTTGGCCGCGTCGCGCGAGAGGTAAGCAACGACTTCACTTCCGGTGGACACGATAGACACCACGGTCCATCCGTCGGCGGAGAGACCGTTCAATTTGTCGGCCAACTTCGCGTGTTCGCTGTTGTACACCGAGACCGAGGAGAATTCCTTCATGACTCGATTGTAGAGCCCGTTCACGAATCGGTCTCGGCGGCGCCTTCCACTGATACCAGTCCTCGGGCCTCGGCTTCGGTCGAGAGACCGTCGAAGATCAATTGACCATCGCGAAGTGCGATGGTGCGCTTGGTCTTGCTCACGAAACCGAGTTCGTGCGTGGCCACCACGAGTGCCGCGCCGGCCGTCGACGCCTCGTCGAAGAGATCGATCAGAGCCTCTTTGCCCTCGGCATCCAGACCGACGAAGGGTTCATCCACCAACATCAGGTCGAAGGGGCGAATGAAGGCGATCGCAATGGCCGCCTTCTGCTTCAAACCTCGGCTGAAGCGAGTGGGCAGGTCGTCGGCTCGTTCGTAGATCCCCAACTGTCCGAGCAGGTCGGCGGCGCGTTGTTCCCAGTCCGACGCACCGTGCAAACGCGCCGTGTATTCCAGGTGCTCCCACACCGACAGATCCTCGTAGAACGTGGGGGTGTCGGCGAGATAACTCAATCGCCGCCGGGCGTCCATCGAACCGGGTGCTTTGCCGAACACGGTGACCGATCCGGATGCTGGTTCGAGCAACCCGGTCGCCATGCGCAGAAACGTCGTTTTGCCCGAACCGTTGTGACCAATCAGCGCGACCCGTTCGTGCTCTTCGATGCGAAGAGTCAACGGATGCAACGCCGGTCCATCGCCGTAATCTTTGGCCAGTGCCCGCGCGATGAGTGCGGCCGGAGTCTGGACGGTCTCGGTGGACGAGCGTTCGGAGGATGACGTTCGTGACGGTGGCTTGGGATGTCGGCTCATGATGATGCTCCTGTGCGAGATTGACCGCGACTCTCGGCGGCGGCGTTGGCGAACCAGTTCTTGATGTCGTCGCGGAATCGGACCCAACCACAGACCAGCAGTCCGAGCAACAACACGGCGATGCCCAACCTGGTCGCCGCGGCCGGAGCACCTTGACCATTGTCGATCGCTTCGCGCGCGGCAACCATGGGCAGACTGCCGAAGGTGGCGATCACGACGGGCCAGATGGCCTTGATCAACGAAGCAGTGCCGGCCACCTCGGGCGGCATCATGTTCTGCTGAGCGGTGGAACTGAGTTGGTCGGGTGCGCCGGACACGATGTTGACGCACGCCCCCGCGATCCCGCCGATGATCGCGGGCACCGTGACGATGGCCGCCACCGACAATTCCTGACGATCGGTGAGCCACATCACCAACGTCATCACGATGGCGATCGGAATCGTGGCGACGATCGACGGGATCAACAGCGATAAATACATGCGACCGCGTTCGCGCGGGTAGGCATCGGTGCGATCCCCGTGGTCGATCTCCTGCGCCACGGGCTCGCACAATTCGAGGCCGAGGATGAACAGCGACACGCCGCTGCCGGTGATGGCCGCTGTCGTTCCGTTGAACGCGGCGGTGAGACACAACGCCGCCAAGGTCGCCAGCACCAGAATGCGCACCACGCGACTCGACGGGAAGCGCAAAAGCCCTTGCCAACCCCGCCGCCACTCGGGGGAGAACCGCCGTCCACCGGGCACGCGCATCCAAGCTCGC
>RHCK01000180.1 GCA_010030605.1 Acidimicrobiia bacterium | reverse complement strand
GACTCCGCACTCTTCCGAGGCTTGGTGTACGGCGACGACGCCGATCAATCGGTCGACACGGTGAACGCCTTTCGCGCGAGCGGGTTGACGCACTTGACCGCGGTCTCGGGTCAGAACGTCGGCTATTTGCTGACCGTGCTCGGCCCGTTCCTGCGTCGGCGAGAACGTTGGGCGCGGGTGATCATCACCTTGTCCGCGCTCGGATGGTTCGCGGTGCTCACGCGCCTCGAGCCATCGGTGGTGCGCGCCGCGGGGATGGCGGCGATTTCGGCGTTGTCGATGGCGTTCGGTTGGCGCGCTCGGGCGCTCGACGTGTTGTCGCTGTGTGTCGTCGTCTTCGTGATGGTGGATCCTTTCTTGGTGTGGTCGGTCGGCTGGTGGTTGTCGGTCGGAGGAACCTTGGGGCTGATCACGCTCACACCATTCATCCATCGGTTGGTGCGAGGAACCGATGGTCGACATCGACGACTGGCTGACTGGGTGGCACCGACCATCGCGGCACAAGCCGGCGTGTTGCCGGTGTCCTTCGCCGTGTTCGGTTGGCCCAATGCTCTGTCGGTGCCCGCCAATTTGTTGGCCGCGCCGGTGGCGGGACTCGTGATGTTGGTGGGTTTCCCCGCCGCGATGCTGGCCGGACTCGTGCCCGTGCTGGCCGAACCGTTGATGTTCTTTCCGTCGCTAGCCGTGCGTTGGGTGGCTCTGGTGGCCGCGGTGGCGTCGCGATGGCGCCCGCCCGACATGGTGAACGTCATTGGGATCGTCCTGATTCCGCTGACGCTGTGGATGGTGGGGCGTACCTCCCGCCACCGATGTGCCAATCTTGGTTGATGGGCACCTACCTCCTTCACGGATCGGATGAGGTGCTGTTGTCGACCGCGGTGTCCGACAAGATTCGCGAACTCGTGGGCGAGGGCGACCGCAGCTTGATGCTCGAGGAGTTCGTCGAGGACTACGTGATGGGGGCCGTGATCGAATCGGCGAACACGCCACCGTTCTTCACCGAGCGACGCGTGGTGGTGGTTCATCAATTGGAAACAACCACCGCCGACGACATCGATGCGTTGTCGAACTACATTCGCGATGAGGCCGACTTCACCGACCTGGTGGTGGTGTGGCACAAGGGCAAGATCCTGAAGGCTCTCACCGACGCGGTGAAGGCCGCTGGCGGCCAGAACACCGATGTGATGCCACCCACCCGTGCGGCCGACCGTCGGTCGTGGTGGGAGGAGCAGGTGGCGGTGGCCGGTTTGCGCCTGGACGCCAAGGCGATGGGGCTCCTGATCGAATGGCTGGGCGAGGACGTCGGACGATTCGAAGGGGTCGCGCGCAGCTTGGTGGCCACCTATGGCGACTCGGTTGTTTCCTCGGACAAGTTGCAGCCGTTCCTGGGGGAGCGGGGCGATGTGAAGCCGTGGGATCTCACCGATGCGATCGATGGTGGCAACGCCACCAAAGCACTGATGGTGGCGCGACGCATGATGATCGCCGGAGAACGACACCCGTTGCAGATCATGGCGCAGCTGCACACGCACTTCGCTCGACTGGCCAAGTTGGACGGGCCGTCGATCGGCAGTCCGAGCGACGTCGAGGCGCTCACGGGTGCCAAGGGTTTCCAAGCCGAGAAAGCACTGAAGGCCTACCGCAACCTCGGATCAGCCGGGGTGCGACGGGCCTTCGAATTACTCGCTGCCGCCGATCGTGATCTCCGCGGTGGAACCGGCTTGGAGAACGACGTGGTGATGGATGTGCTCGTGGCCAGATTGGCCAAACTCACGTCGCCACGAGGTGGCCGACGCTGATCATGTTCGTCAGTCGGCGGAGTTGACCGACTTCATGAGGCGGCTCTTGCGACGGGCCGCGGTGTTCTTGTGAATGATGCCCTTGGCGGCAGCCATGTCGATGCGCTTCACGGCGAGACGAACGTCTTCGACGCTGGAGTCGGAGCCAGCCGACGCCTTGGCGTTCTTGACGCGGGTCTTGAGCTCGCTCTTGACGGCCTTGTTGCGCTCGGCGCGCTTGGCATTCGTCAGAATGCGCTTCTTCTGGGACTTGATATTTGCCACGTGAACCTCGGTGCGATCGAAACAGCCCTGTGAGGGTACCAGCGGGGGGTGGGGTCCCCAACGCCCCGGGGGTCTGACCAGCAGGAACTCTTGCGACTCGGCGTTCCCGCCGACCCGTCAGCAGTAGTCTTTCCGAGACGCCGGCTCCCCGCCGATTCCCCCGTCGCCTCTGCCCGCCATGGACCTCTCCCGCATCCGCAACTTCTCGATCATTGCCCACATTGATCACGGCAAATCGACCCTGTCGGACCGCATTTTGGAGCTGACCAAGGCCGTCGATGCCCGTGACATGCGCGCTCAATACCTGGATTCCATGGATCTGGAACGTGAACGCGGCATCACCATCAAGGCCCAGAACGTGCGCGTGGACTGGAAAGACCACGTGTTGCACCTGATCGACACCCCGGGACACGTCGACTTCGGATACGAGGTGAGTCGTTCGTTGGCGGCCTGTGAGGGTGTGGTGTTGGTGGTCGACGCGGCCCAGGGCATCGAGGCGCAGACCTTGGCGAACTGCTACCTCGCGCTGGAACACGATCTCGAGATCGTGGCGGCGCTGAACAAGATCGATCTCCCGGCGGCCGATCCCGAGAGGTACGCCGCCGAAATTCAGAACGTGCTCGGCATTCCGGCCGATCAGATCCTGCGCATCTCGGCCAAGACCGGAGAAGGCGTGCCGGACCTGCTGGACGCCATCTGCGAACGCATCCCGGCCCCGAAGGGCGATCCCGATGCGGCGTTGCAAGCGCTCATCTTCGACAGCCAGTTCGACCAGTACCGCGGCGTGGTGTCGTCGGTGCGTGTGATGAACGGTCGCATGACGAGTGGAGCACGGCTGCAATTCATGCAAGCCAACGCTCAGCACGAAGCCATCGAGATCGGCGTGCGACGCCCCACTCCCACGCCGGTGGCCGAACTCGGACCCGGCGAAGTGGGCTATCTCATCGCCGGTATCAAGGACGTGGCCGAGGCGCGATCGGGAGAGACCGTCACGGTGTTCGGTCGGGCCGCGACGGAAGCCTTGCCCGGCTATCGCGATCCGAAGCCGATGGTGTTCTGTGGTCTGTACCCGATCGATGGCGACGACTTCGAGAACTTGCGCGAGAGCTTGGAAAAACTGAAGTTGAACGACGCGAGCGTCACCTACGAACCCGAGACCTCGGGCGCGTTGGGTTTCGGCTTCCGTTGTGGCTTCCTCGGTCTGTTGCACATGGAGATCGTGAAAGAGCGCCTCGAGCGCGAGTTCGGGTTGGCCCTCATCGCCACGGCGCCCAGCGTGGAGTACCTCGTCACCAAGACGAACGGCGAGCAGTTGAAGGTCGACAACCCCGCCGACCTTCCGCCACCGCAGAACATCGACTACATCGAGGAGCCGTACTTTCGTGTGAGCATCATCACGCCGAAGGAGTACACGGGAACGTTGATGGATCTGTGTCAGACGCGGCGCGGAGACATGTCGAAGATCGAGTACCTGTCGCCCGAGCGCGTGGAGTTGCACTACATGATTCCGTTGGCCGAAGTGGTGGTGGACTTCTTCGATCAGATGAAGAGTCGCAGTCAGGGATACGCGTCGTTGGATTACGAGTTGTCCGGCTATCAACGCAGCAACCTGGTGAAGGTCGATCTGTTGTTGAACAGCATCATCGCCGACGCGTTCTCGACCATCGTCCATCGCGACAAGGCCGAAAACTACGGACGACGCATGTGCGAGAAGTTGAAAGAGCTCATCCCGCGCCAAATGTTCGACGTGCCGATTCAGGCGGCCATCGGCGGCAAGGTGATCTCACGCGAGACCGTGAAGGCCAAGCGCAAGGACGTGTTGGCCAAGTGTTACGGCGGAGACATCACGCGTAAG
>RHCK01000179.1 GCA_010030605.1 Acidimicrobiia bacterium | reverse complement strand
CGATCAGCGAGCAGGTCCGTCGTTCGATGCACGCGCGGAGAACGGCCCGAGCGATCGCCGGCACCACGCGTCGCTCGATGTCGGTCGATCTCAACCGCTTGCTCATGGCGGTGTGGGCTGGCCTCGTTCTGCTTTTCCTGTTCATCCCAATCGCCTTGGTGGTGCGACACTCGTTCAACGGTGGATCATCGTTCGCCATTTGGTCCGGACACACCAGCACCAAGTGGTGGGGCGAACTGTTCGATAGTGGTGCCACCGTCGCGGTTCTTCTCCGCTTCGTCGTGATCACCGCTTTGGCATTGGTCGTGAAGAATGTTTTGGCTCGCACGACCGACATCACGCCCCGTCGACTCAATTGGGTCGGCCCCGGCGGTTTCGTTTTGGCACTGATCGTGAATGGATTGATCAGCGATTGGTTCCGCAAGATTTTCGATTTCGCTGGTATCGGCGACGCCATTCGGAACTCGTTCATGGCCGCGTTCGGAGCCACGGTCATCGCGGTGGTGCTCGGTGGGTTGAGCGGTGTGGCGTTGGCGCGTCGGCCCGGCACGTGGACCAAGATCTTCATGGCCACCGTCTTCTTGATTCTGGTCACGCCCGAAGTGATGGACGCCATCGCTCTCGTGACCTGGTTCCAACGGTTGCAGGACGTCCCGGTGCTGGGTTACGTGTTCAAGAACGGACTCGGGCCGTTCAACGGTGGCATGCACAAGTTGTGGGTGGGCCAGTCGCTGTACGCGAGCGCGGTGGTCACGCTCATCGTGCGTGCGCGTTTGTCCGGCCTCGACGAGTCCTTGGAGGAAGCCGCGGCCGACCTCGGCGCTCCGCCCGCCCGTGCGTTCCGTCAGATCACGCTGCCGCTCATCTCGTCAGCGCTCATCGCCGGTGGTCTGTTGTCGTTCACCTTGTGTCTGGACAACGCGGTCATCTCGACCTTGGTCAGCGAGGCCGGCAGCACGACGTTCCCCGTCGCTCTGCTGGGTGCCACGAAGTCGACCATCAAACCTTTCTGGGGTGTCGGTGCCGTGATGTTGTTCATGATCACGATGGCTGCACTGGCATTCGTCGCGGTGGTGTTGCGTCGCTCGGGTGAGTCCTCGAGCGACATCGCCGCCACCCTCGCGGGCGGCTGATACATCCGTGCGAGTTCTGGTGGTGGGGGCCGGCTTGGCCGGTCTCAGTGCGGCCGAGTCATTGGTGAATGCCGGGGTCGACGTGATTCTGATCGACGCCGGTCATCGACCGGGCGGTCGAACCCGAACGGTGCGAGATCGCTTCGTGAACGGTCAGATCGCCGAAAGTGGTGCCGAGTGGGTGGACAGCATTCACTGGCGGTATCGCGAACTGATGGCTCGCTACGGCGTGAGCAACGAGGGCCAGCCGACGCCGTGGACCACCATTCGTCGGTGGCTGTTCTGGGATGGCCGTTTGGTGAGCGGCCACGATCTGGATGCGCTCGAACCAGACTTGTTCGCCGCGATCGAACGGTATGAAGAGGCAACGGATGCGCCGGCCGCGCGATTGACCGATCCGTCGCGACCCGACCAACATCCGGACGCCGTGTATCTCGATTCGCGTTCCTTGGCCGACGTGATCGAGGAAATGGCATCGGGTCATGTTGGGGGTCACGGTCACGCTCACTGTCTCGGTCCGGCCGGCCGATTGTTGGCTGCCCGTAATTCGCAAGGAGAGTTCGCCGCCGAACCTCGACAGGTCTCGTGTTTGTTCGTGGCCCAGCAGCGAGCGAACGAACGCGTGGAGGCACATCGTCAGGGGGTGGAGGTGACCGCCAATCGTGTTGTCGGCGGAACGTCGCAAATCGCCGAGGCCTTGACCCGGGAACTGATGTCGCGTTCGGATGGTCGGTTCCGAATCATGTTCGGTCACCGCTTGGCGTGGCTCGATCAAGATGCCGATCGGGTGCGAGCGGGAGTTTTATCGGGCAAGGCAGACGTCGAGACTTTTACCGCCGATCACGTGATTCTGGCGTGCTCGTTGGTGCCGTTGAGATCCCTCGTGTACCGGACCCCGATGCCATCGCTGTTGGCCGAAGCGGTGAACGGGCTCGGGTACGGCTCGATCACCAAGACGGCCGTTCAGTTCGACCGGCGCGATTGGAAGAGTGGATACGGCACCACCGACTCGGTGTCGCAACGGATTTACGAGAGCACGGTCGATCAGATCGCGAGTGATGGGGGCCCCGAGCCAGGCATCCTGATGGCGTACTGCGGCGGCGATGGCGGTGCTCGCTTGGCGGCCTCCAGCGAGGATGAACGGATTTCATCGATCGCCGATGACATGCGGCGGGTGCACGGCATGAATGCGGAGGTGAAAGTTCTCGGTGCGTTCTCGCGGGCTTGGTCGGCGCATGCGAATTATGGAGGCGCATATGCGGTGTACGAACCCGGGCAAGTAACCAAGTATTGGCAGGTCCTGCGCGAGTCCTGGGGTCGGGTGCACTTGGCGGGCGAACATGTGGCCACCTGCACCGGTTACATGGAAGGCGCGATCGAATCCGGACGCACGGCGGCTGAACGCATTGTGAGTTTGGCCTCGTGACTCGCGGTTCGTGAATCTCAGTCCTCGGTGTAGGCAAGTCCCGCCAGAAGCCAGGACGCCATGCTGATTCCCCACAGAATGAAGTAGTTGACGGGGAACGCGTTCTCGACCACCCAGTAGATGAACGGAAAGATGACGAAACCAGGGCTGGTGAACAAGCCGATGAGGGCTCCGAACACTCCCTGCCACTGGTACCAGACCGTCACATAAGCGACCCAGACGGCGAGGGCCGACAGAAGGGCGATGATGACGAACACCGCGCACAACGTGTTGCGGAAAGTTCTCATGATGTTGGATCGGGCACGGTTGTTCAGTCGCTGCCTTCGGCGATGCGCATTGTCGTGGCCAACGATGGTCCGGCTTTGGGCGAACCCGACGTGATGCTCACTTCTCGAATGTGGCCGGTGAAGGTGGCGGGAGACGCGTAGGAATCAACGACCGGAAGACCTTCGTGGCGTCCGATGAAGAGTCCTCCAGCGGCCGTGGTGACTCCGGGAAACATGAAGAGTCCGCCGAATCGACCCGTGGCGACGACTTCTCCGTCGACCACGAGAGTCAGGTCTCCGGCGCTCATGGTGACGTCGACATCGTGCTCACCGCGTTCGACCACGCGACCGGCGGCCAGATGCGCGCGTTGATGCCCGTACACCACGTCGAAGCGCGGTTCACCATCGACGAGATGCAACACCCATCCACCTTGGTGATCACCGAGTCCGGCGAGCACCCCGTCCTCTCGCCCGTGGCAGGTGATCGATCCACGCAATGTGAAGCCTCCGAACATCGATGGCACTCGACCGGCCGCGACGGGTTGCATAGAAGGCGCGTACGACGCATGGCGGGGGAGCGGATACTCGTGAGGGTGCGCCGGATAGTTGGCCGACGGATCGAACAACGGGAAGACGTTGTTCTCGGTGGCCACATCGACCCACAGTCGTTCGAGTCGGGCGAGCAGATCGGGGTTCTCGGACGAGAGGTCGGTGGACTCCGAGAAATCGTGGTTCAGGTCGAACAATTGCCACACGTCGGTTTCGTACGAATGGCTTCCCTCGATGTGCGCGCGCTCGTTGAACAATGGTGAAACGAAGTTGGTCGTGGCTTTCCAGCCATCGTGATAGATCGAGCGAGAGCCGTGCATCTCGAAGTACTGGGTGCGCCGATGTTCGGGCGCGCTCGGATTAGTGAAGATCGCGTGCGCATCGACCCCGTCGACACGCTGTTGATCGACCCCGTCGACAACGGCGGGCATCGATAGCCCAATGGCACCGAGCAAGGTGGGAGTGATGTCGATGGCGTGCGTGAATTGGTTGCGAATCGATCCGGCATCGGCGATTCCGGAGGGCCAACGCACGATCAGCGGAGCCCGAACG
>RHCK01000178.1 GCA_010030605.1 Acidimicrobiia bacterium | reverse complement strand
CCATGGTCGGCGGGAAGCCTTTCGTGGCCGGTCGTAACGAGGTGAACATGGCGTTGGCGCCCCGCCAGACGGGCTCGAGCATCAAGATGTTCATCCTGGCGGCGGCGATTGCCGCGGGAGCACAAAACGATGATCTGATCGACGGTTCCTTGCCGTGCACCCTTCCCAACCCCGACGATCCCGACAATCCCTTCGTGGCCACCGACGGAGTCAGTCGCCCGGTTGGAAAGTTGGAAGAAATGACCTGGTTCTCGATCAACTGCGCGTATGCACGCTTGTCGCAGATCGTTGGTCTCGATCGTGTCGTGGACACCACCTACCGAATGGCCCGCAATCTGTACTTGTATCCGGAACGAAATCCAGCCGAGCGTGACCCGCTTCGTCCGTATGCGAGTTTCGCCACCGGCGCGAACGAAATGAGTCCGCTCGACATGGCCTCGGGTGCGCAGACGCTGGCCAACGGTGGCCTGCACATCGAGCCGTACTACATCGAGAGAATCGAGGGACCCGACGGCGTCGTGTACCAACACGCCGACGACGGCGTTCAGGTTCTCGCCCCCGACGTGGCCGCGCGAACCGTGAACGTTCTCGAGGGCGTGCTGATCAGTGGTACGGCACGTCGATCGGCGCTCGAGGGTCGCGTCTCGGCCGGCAAGACCGGCACGCAGGACAACAACACCAACGCATGGATGGTTGGTTTCACTCCCGAGTTGACCACCGCGGTGTGGGTCGGACACCCGGACTTGTATTTGCCGATGGATGGCATTCCCGAATTCGTGGCGGCCGGCGTGGACCAGGTGATCGGTGGCACGTTCCCCGCTCGCATTTGGAAGGCCACCATGGACGCGGCATTGGCGGGTCGCCCCGCCACGTTGTTCCCGGCCGCTCCGCCGAATTCGCGAACACCGATGCGCTTGTACCTTCCTCAGGTCGATTGTCCCTCCGAGATCACCGTTCCCGCCACCGCGCCGACGGCAACCACCGTTCCCGGCGATCCGGCGGCATCCACGTCGGTTCCGGTTTCGACGACCACGACGACATCGACCACGACGACGTCGACCACGACATCCAGCACGTTGGCGCCACAACAGGGCGTCATCACCGACATCAACACCACCATCCCGCGCGGCCAGGTCGATCCCACGTGGCCGCTGCCCACCTTGCCGATCGATCAGTACACATTCCCCGCTTGCGCCTGATCGCCGTCTTGTGGACGCCGTGTCCGCGTGGCACAGTCGGTGCATGGACGTGAAGGCGTTGCACGAACTGCAGTCGATCGACACTGCCATCGACCAAAGTCGACATGCTCAAGCGACGCTTCCGGAACGAGTGCGACACGATGACGCGCGCGCCCGCCTCGCAAGTCTGCGGGCCAAGATCGGTGATGTGCGCCGAGAGCAGAGTGCCTTCGAATCCGAATTGGCCGCGATCGAACGCCGGGCCGCCGAACTGGGCAATCACAAGTCGCGGTTGGAGAAGCAACTGAAGACCGTCATCGCACCACGAGAAGCCGAGGCCCTGCAACACGAGATGACGGCCATCGATGTCGAGCGCGGCGAGGGCGATGATCGAGGACTCGAACTGCTGGAGTCGAGTGCGAGAGCCGATGCCGATCTGTCCGAGCTGATGGTTCGCGAGTCCGAGGCGCTGACTCTGGAAGCGGATGCCGCTCGGCAACTGGAAGCCGCCCTGATCGCCAGTCGCGCCATTCTGGAAGACCTGGAGCGGCAACGAATGGACATGGTTTCCCGGATCGCGCCGTCGGATGTGCGGGACTACGAACGTTTGCGCGCGTCGCATGGGGGAGTGGCCGTCGCGGAGATCCGACACGGCGTGTGCGGTGGGTGTCACATGGACATCTCGCCGAGCGAATTGGACGCGATCAAACGACTTTCGGTCGATGCGGTCGCCGAATGCCCGAATTGTTCTCGACTACTTCTACGGTAGGGACGTGCTCTTCTGGTTCATCGGCACCGCGGTGCTCTCGGTGTGGTTCGTCTTCCATGATCCACGCTTCGATAATCGGGCTTTGCTGCTCGGTGTGTTGCTCCCGGACGCGGTCGATGCCGTCTGGGGTGGCGCGCGCGGGCTTCACTCGGTGTCGGGCAGCGTCGTGATTCTCGCGATCGTGATGGTCGCCACTGCGGGCCGAAAGCCGATACGCCGGCGATTGCTCGCCGTTCCCATCGGCACCTTTCTTCATCTGATCTTCGACGGCGCGTTCAATTCGACCAAGGTCTTCTGGTGGCCGGTGACCGGTCTGTCATTCGATGGGGATCGGCTTCCAATTGTCGAACGTGGAATGGTGAACCTTGCATTGGAGATTCTCGGCATCGTGATGTGCGTCTTCGCATGGCGACGGTTCGGACTCTCCGATCCCGCGCGACGACGAGAGTTCGTGACGACGGGGTCCCTGCATGAGTGAGTCGATCGACGTCATTCTGGTCCGACACGGTCGTACCGCATTCAACGCGACCGGACGGATTCAGGGACGCATCGACAATCCTCTCGATGACCTTGGTTTGGAACAGGCGAATCGCGTCGGTCGGCGCTTGGCGCGGGACCTTGCAGGACACGCGATTCTCGTTCACAGCCCGCTGCTGCGGGCCCGACAAACGGCCGACATCATCGCCGCGACATCCGAGAAGGTTTCAGAAATCGTGATCGACCCGGACTGGATCGAACTCGATTACGGAACCTTCGACGGTCTCCACCAGTCCGAGGTCGATGCCAAGACGTGGAGAAATTGGAGAGCGGACCCCACGTTTCGACCGCCAGGCGGTGAATCATTGGTTGAGGTCGAAGACCGGGTGCGTCTCGCTTTGGATCGCCTTCTCGGACTCGGCGCTCGTTCGGTGATCGTGGTGAGTCACGTGTCGCCCATCAAGGCCGCGGTCACCTTGGCTCTCGGAGTGAACACCGAGGTGGTGTGGCGCACCCGACTGGACACGGCGTCGATCTGTCGACTCAGCCTGTCCTCGGAGTCGCGATCGTTGACCGGGTTCAATGAGACGGGGCACCTCGACGATCCGCCATATGTTTCCCACGGGTAACTTTGGCTACGCTTTGACGACCGCACGACTCGTGCCCGACCACTGGAGTTCCCATGCCCGAAGCAGTCATCGTCGCCACCGCCCGTAGCCCCATCGGTCGCGCCCACAAGGGTTCGCTCACCACGTTGCGCACCGACGACATGGCCGCGCAGATCGTTCGGGCTCTGATGGACAAGGTGCCCCAGGTGAAGGGATCCGACATCGAGGATCTGATCATCGGCGTGGGTCAGCCGGCCGGTGAAGCGGGTTTCAACCTCGGTCGCATCGTGGCGCTGTTGGCCGGAATCCCCGAGGCTCCCGGCGTGGTCGTGAACCGCTACTGCTCGTCGTCGTTGCAGACCATTCGCATGGCGGCCCACGCCATCAAGGCCGGTGAAGGTGACTGTTTCATCGCCGCCGGAGTGGAAGCAGTGAGCCGCTACGGATCGGGCGCGTCCGACACCGCGCCGAACCCCATCTTCCAAGGTCCCGGTGAGCGCTCGAAGTTGCGCTCGGGTGGCGGACAGCCGACATGGACGCCGCCGAACGGATTGTCCGACGCGTACATCGCGATGGGTCAGACCGCCGAGAACGTGCGCGAGGTCGAAGGCGTGACCCGCGAAGAAATGGATGCGTTCGCCAAGTTGAGTCAGGACCGCGCCAGCGCGAACGTGGCGAATGGTTTCTTCGAGGCCGAGATCACTCCTCTCACCCTTCCCGACGGAACCGTGGTCAGCAAGGACGACTGTCCGCGCGAAGGCACCACCCTCGAAGGCTTGGCATCGTTGAAGCCGGCGTTCCGTCCCGATGGTCAGATCACCGCGGGTAACGCGTGTCCGTTGAACGATGGTGCGGCGGCCGTGATGGTGATGAGCGACACCAAGGCCAAGCAGTTGGG
>RHCK01000177.1 GCA_010030605.1 Acidimicrobiia bacterium | reverse complement strand
CGAAGGGGTGATCGCGTCGTGGTTATCAGGGTCGGGGCCGACTGTCGCGGCATTGTGTGCATCCGATCACGTCGAGCGGATTCGATCGCGTTCGATGGAGTTGATCGGAGGCGATGACGGTCGACTGGTCGAGGTCGCGATCGACGAGATCGGTGCTCGTCAGGCCACGTGACGCAGTGGCTGTCGAGCGAGTTCCGGGATGCGGACGGTGCTCGAAGCAAGAACCCCGGAGCATTCGAGGATGGTGAGTGAATCCGCGTGCGACTCGATGAACCGCGACACGCACATCAGCTCGTCGTGCAGATCGCGGGTCAAGGGACCCGAATCAGGATCCATTGGATCGGACGGATGCAGAAGAGGTTCGATGGCCGACAACACCGGACCGGACGTTTCGGCGAGGGGAGTGAAGATGTGCTCGGCGAATCGGGTCCCGATGAGGACCCCGTTGTGCAATTCGTGAATGACCTCGCCGTGACCGATCACCACGTGTCCGGCCATGCGGAGTTGGTCGCATCGACGCTGACGGTGGAGCGCCTGAGAGAGAGCGTGCATGCGATCGCGAACGTTGGCGGCTTCTTCGTACCGTTGCGCCAGCGACAGCGAGTGCATCTTCTCGTTGAGCAGATCGAAGAGCGCCGACGGGTCCTCCGTCAACGCCGAGGCGATGAAGCGCACGACGTCGGCGTATTTCGCCGGGTCGGCCGTTCCCGAGCATGGGCACATGGCCACGCCCAGTTGGGCGGCCGAACACACGGGTGCGTCGGCAGGCGCGGAATAGGTGCGTCCCATGCGAACGGTGCATCGCCGTAATGGAACGACCGACTCGATGGCCTCGACCACGAGTCGAGCCTGAGTGCGACTGGTGAGCGGACCGATGTGCAATCCGTTCGCCGCACGTCCGGTCCCCGGGTTCTTGGTGATGACCAGGCGGGGCCATTCCTCGTCGAGGGTGAGTCGCACGTAGCAGTACTTGTTGCTTGTTGTGCCGGCCCGGTTGTACTGCGGGAGAAGACGTTGGATGAGGCGCATCTCGAGGATCTCGGCGGTCACCGGGTCGGGGGTTTCGATGTGATCGACGCGATGCACGACCCGCAACATCGAACCCACCTTTCGTCGACTCTCGCCGGTGCTGAAATAGCTACGGACTCGTTGACGCAAGTTGGTGGCCTTGCCCACGTACAAGATGCGGCCGTTCACGTCGGAGAAGATGTACACCCCGGGAGCCCGTGGCAGGTCCTCGGTGAGACGAAGCTTCGCTGCTTGGGGGTGGGTATCGAGCCGTGGGAGACCGATCAGATCGTCGAGCCCGAGCACTCCGTATCCGGCGGCGCGTTCGAGAAGAAAGTGCAACAAATCGGCGGTCGTCAACGCGTCGTCGAGCGCACGATGGCTCGGTTGGTGCGGGAGTCGTAGCCGCGACGCGAGAGTTCCCAGTTTGCAGTCGGGCACTTCGCTACCGACGAGTCGACGGGCGAGCGGGACGGTGTCGACGACCTTGTTCGTGAGCGGATCACGATCGTCGCGAATGAGCGCGGCGTTGAGGAACCCCATATCGAATCGGGAGTTGTGCGCAACGATGACGGAGTCGCCGATGAAGTGCGTGAGAGTGCCCAGGATCGACTCGATACGAGGCGCCGGGAACACCATGGCCTCGGTGATGCCGGTGAGCATCGTGATGTAGGGCGGTATGGCCACTCCCGGATTGACGAGAGTTTGGAACGTTCCGAGGCATTCCCCACCGCGGTACTTCACGGCGCCGACTTCGGTGATTCGATCGTCGTCGGCCGAACCTCCGGTGGTTTCGAAGTCGATGACGCAGAACGTGACGTCGCAAAGAGGCACGCCCATGTCGTCGAAAGTGCGCTGAACGGCCCGACGTTCGCGTGGTGTCGACATTGGCGAGGCTGAACCGGGCACCCGTCCAGTGTTCCCGAACAGATGTTCCCCGTCAAGCACCGGAGCCGACACGCCTCGGCAACCTACGATCGGGTCCATGACCGTCCGTTTGCGTTGCACATCCTGCGGAAATCTCACCCGATTCGATGTGGTGCGTCGGACCCGCACCTCGGCGTTCCACCACTACACCACGGGCGGGGAATTGAAGGTGGAGGACGTCGTCACCCTCGAGGATGCGGTCGAGAGCGTCACCTGCCGTTGGTGTGGGCCGGTTGGACGCGTGCAGGAATTCGACGATGACGACGAAGTCGTTGTTGCTGACGCGGACGTCGCGCACGGTGCCTGACGTTTCGTATCTCCGGGGGGCATTGGAACTGGGCGATGGATGCGTCGCCTATCTGCAGCCCGATGGCGGTTGGGGCTGGAGCAATGCCGGTCTCGTGGTGGGTGATGGGGCGTCGTTGTTGATCGACACGTTGTTCGATCTGGAACTCACCGCCGAGATGTTGGGTTCGTTCGCACCGCACACGCGATCGGCCCCCATCACGACTCTCCTGAACACGCACGCGAACGGTGATCATTGCTACGGCAACCAATTGGTGGAAGGTGCGGAGATCATCGCGTCGTCGTCGGCGGCGCACGAGATGGCCGAGGTGCCACCGTCCATGCTCGCCGCGTTGAATGCCGCACCCGGCGAATTGGGTGAGTTGTTCCGCGGATTCTTCGGCGCTTTTCGATTCGATGGAATCGAGCAGCGTCTGCCGACGCGCACCTTCGATGGTCGCCTCGACGTGGAGGTCGGAGGTCGCGTGGTCGAATTGATCGAAGTCGGACCCGCTCACACCAGAGGTGACGTGATCGCCCATGTGCCCGACGCGCGCACGGTCTTCACCGGTGACATTCTCTTCGTCGGTGGTACCCCGATCGTGTGGGCGGGCCCGTTGTCGAACTGGATCGCGGCCTGCGATTTGATGCTCGGAATGGACGTGGAAACCGTGGTTCCGGGCCACGGGCCGGTGACGGACAAGAGCGGCGTCGTGGCGGTTCGGGATTATCTCGCGTATCTCGATGACGAGGCCACCAAACGGCACGCGGTGGGAATGGATGCGTTCGACGCGGCACGAGACATCGCGCGCGAGATGGGTGTCACGGGTCGAAGCTTCGCCGCGTTGGGCGAATTTGGTCGCGTGAGTGTGAACGTGGAGACCGTGTATCGGACGCTCGATGCGAGTCACCGCAGTCCCGATGTCGTCGAACAGTTCAAGCGGATGGCGATGATCGAGGGCCGCGTCGACGGTTGACGCTCCAACGAACGGCGAGAACCCAACCGATCACCACGGCTGCGGAAAAGATCAACCATTGGATCGCGTACGACAGATGGGGTCCGTCGGACAACTCCGGAAGAGCCAACGGTGACAAGAGCGGATCATCGAGCGGATCCGACACTTCGGCGGCGATCCAGATGTCGAGGACATCGCCGTCGATCTGATCGTCGAGTCGAGAAAGATCGAGGCGCAGGAACTCGCTCAGGTCGCCCGGTGCCTCGGAAGACTGGCCGGTGCGTCGGGTTTCGCTGACGCGCGCCGTGCCCACGATCCGCACTTCGCCCTCGGGTGGTTCCGGTGCGGATTGATCGAGGGCGATGAAGCCGCGGTTCACGATCACGACGCGACCGTCGTCGAGAAGGAGGGGAGTGATCACGTTCGAACCGGCCCGGCCGCCTTGGCTCCGATTCACGACGAGTACCTGCTCATCGGCGAGATACGTTCCTTTGGCACCCACCGGACGCCACTGCAGGTCCGTCGGTTCCTCGTTCTCGACCGCCGTGACGTCGACGACCTCGAGTTGTGTGCGTTCACGAACCGACTCGTTGAATTCCTGGCGGTCGGCGAGCCGGTGGAACTGCCACACGGACAGGTTCACCATGCCGACGATGCCGACGATGCACAGAAGGTGAAAGCCGATCCACTTCGGTCGCAGCAGGAATCGGTACACGTCGCCAAGGTAGTCGCCCTCCCGTTGTCGGTGTGCGACGATGGGTTCATGTGTCCGTCACCGTCGGA
>RHCK01000176.1 GCA_010030605.1 Acidimicrobiia bacterium | reverse complement strand
TCGCCATGTGCGCTCGACGCAAAATCCCCACCATCGGGCTCGACGATTCTCGTGAGCTCTCCACACCCACCGGCGTGGCCATTCTCGCCGCGCTGGCCGACTCGTTCGGAGCGATGCCGAATCTGTCGATCGACTCCGTCGGCTACGGAGCAGGTTCGGCCGACATCGAATCCCGCGCGAACGTCGTGCAAGTGGTGGTGGGAGACGACGTGACGAGCACAGTGAGCAACAGCGGACAACCCGTGCGATTGCTCGAGGTGAACGTCGATGACGTCACCGGCGAAGTGCTGGCGCATGCGGTCGCACGTTTGATGGCCGCCGGCGCGCACGACGCGTGGATCACTCCGATCGTCATGAAGAAGGGACGCCCCGCCCACACGGTTCACGTTCTGTGCGACGAAAGCCGCACGGCGGAATTGGCCGATCTGCTGGTGAGCGAAACCGGCTCGCTCGGAGTTCGCGGTTCGATCATCGAACGATGGCCGCACGCGCGTCAGGAATCCGTCGTCGTCATCGATGGTCACTCGATCCGCATCAAGATCGCCGCGCATCGGGTGAAAGTCGAATTCGATGACGCGACGCGGGCCGCCGACGCACTCGGAGTTCCGGTGCGCGAGATTCTTCGACGAGCCGAGGAAGCGGCCCGCTGAGTTCTCAGTCGGCCAACGCCTCGGTCACGATCTGGTTCAGCGCATCCACTTCGACCTCGCCCGAGACGCGCACCTTCACCGTTCCATCGGCTCCGATGATCGTGAAGAACGGATAACCGCTCAACCCGTACGCGGCGGCCGCGTCCTGGTTCGAAGAATCGGCCATCACCGGCCACGGCCAGCCCTTGTCGATAACCCACTGCGACGGCGGGTAGTTCGGGCGATCCGACGCAACCCCCGTGGAAACACCGATGACTTTCAGATTGTCCGGCACCGCTCCCGACGCCTTCCATTCGATCAGTCGAGGAACTTCAGCGTTGCAATGAGGGCACCAATGCGCGAGGAACACCACCATGTACGGGCTGCCGTCACCGGGCGTGACGCTCACCGGCGTGCCGTCGAAGTTCGCTCCGATCAACGACGGTGCGGGAGCGCCAACGGACACGTCAGCGCCAGAGTCGGGTAAGCGATCGAGTGCCTGACCTTCGACGGTCACGGGGCGGTTCTGCTCCACGTCTCCGGCGGGCACCGATGGCGACGTGTTCGACGACGATGAATCGTCTCCGGCCAACACCGCGATCAACAAGGCGACGACCACCGCCACCACGACTCCGATGATCACCAATCGACCGTTGTTGTTTTGCTTGCTCACGTTGACTTCCTTTCGGACGAATTCCGCGGATTCACGAACAAGAGTGCCACGATCGCCAGGAATCCGCACAGCGCCATGAACGCCAGGGTCACGAAACCCATGCGGCGGAACCAAACGTCGGTGCACGACGGTCCGACACCGCAGGCTCCATCACCCCAACTCGGGCGCCACTCGATGATGTAGTGGTAGGTCGACACAGAGATGCCGGCCACCAGCAACGGCAACGCGTACCACCGCACGTTGCGATCGCGTCGTATCGCCGCAACCAACAGAATGCCGGCCAGCGGATACATGCACACGCGTTGGAACCAGCACAGTCGACACGGCACGTAGTCGGCGATCTCGCTGAAGTACAGACTGCCGGCCGTGGCCACGGCGGCCACCAGCCAGGCCAACCACAGCGACACCTCGTGCACCGACCTCGACAGGTCGCGTGCGACAGCCACTGGCACTCGAGCCGCGATGAAGTGCACCAAAGCGCCCGTGAGGGCGATGACGGCGAGCATGGATGCGAAGAGTTCGACGGTTCTTACATCCATCTTTCTCAGTATGCCCCTCCGACCAGTAATGATGGTGTCCTTGAACGTTTCTGTGCCGAAAGTCCCGACCGTGCCGGTGGTGGTCAGCGCGAGCGAAGCAATCGAGCTCGCTGCTTCCACCCGCGTGATGTTCGCCGACGTTCGCTGGTACCTCGACGGTCGCGACGCGCGAGCGATTCACGAGGCTGGGCGCATTCCGGGATCGGTGTTCGTCGACGTGGATCGCGATCTGGCGCGACCGTCGAACACGGCCGACGAAGGACGCCACCCCTTTCCGTCGCCGGCCGCCTTCGCCAAGCACATGAGCCGCCTCGGAATCGGAGACGACGTCCACGTCATCGCCTACGACGACACCGGCGGAATGACCGCGTCGCGTCTGGTCGTGATGTTGCGAATGATCGGGCGCAATGCATCGTTGCTCGACGGAGGCTTGCCCGCGTGGCAGACGCTCACGGGTCGCGAACTGGAAACCGGCCCCATTCGTGGCACGAAGCAAGCAACGTTCACACCCAGGGAATGGCCCACCGATCGACTGGCCTCCACCGATGAGGTCGCTCGCATCGTCGAAAGCGGCACGACGTCGTTGCTGTTGGATGCTCGGGCGCCGGAACGTTTCACGGGTGCGGCCGGACCATCCACGGTCGACCCGCGCGCCGGGCACATTCCGTCGGCGCGAAACGCTCCGTGGTCCACGGTCCTGCGCGACGGTGTTCTTCGACCGATCGACGAACTCGACGATCACTACCGGCAACTCGGGGTTGGGGATGCCGATGATGTCGTGGCGTACTGCGGATCGGGCGTGTCGGCATGTCTCAACATCGTGGCCATGGAACATTGCGGAATCGCCCGACCTCGCCTGTTCGTGGCGTCGTGGTCCGGCTGGTCGGCAGTGGACGACAACCCCATCGAAACGGGTGAAGCGTCTCCGCTCACCTCACCATTCGTGCCCACCATCACCGGCACCGGGTTGTCGGCCGTGCGCGCTCTGCGTCGCGCGCGACAAAAGAATCGTCTCGCAGAATTGGAATGGTTCGAGGCTCTGTATCGCGTCTATCTCGCCGCGTTCATTTTCGGTGGTGGCATCTTGTTCATCTCGGGCCTCGTTCCCGATGATCCGGTGTCGACGTCGATGGCATCCGACGTCACCCGATTCGGCCCCGGTTGGTTGGGCCTGGCTCTGGTGCTGGCGTTCGCGATGGGCCTGCGTTCCGGATCACGGGGCGGACCATTGGCGCTGGAGGACGCCGACGTGCGTCATCTCTTGTTGGCGCCGGTGGCCCGCGACCGCGTGCTGCTGCGGCCCGCGGTGCAAAAGATCCGTTCGATCGTGTTCGCCGGTGCGGCCACCGGCGCGGTTGCCGGTCAATTGGCGGGTCGACGATTGCCGGGCACCAGCATGGCGTGGGCATGGTCGGGCATGTTGTGGGGCGCCACCGCCGGAGCGATGTTCGTCGCCGCCGCATTGCTCGCGCACGGTCTGCGATTGCGAGGGTGGATGGCCAGCGGAATCGGTGGTGGTCTCTTGGTGTGGCAATTCTGGTCGGCTCTTCCGCGCGCGAACTTCGCCGGTCCCGCCGATCTGCACGGCGGATTGGCCCTGTGGGGAGAACGCACGCGGTGGATCGAATTCGTTCCGACGCTCATCACCGGATTGCTCTTGATCGCTGGGCTGCTCACGCTGTCGCGTCAGTCGCTCGAAGCTCTGGCTCGACGGTCCAGCCTCGTCACTCAATTGCGATTCGCCGTCACCCTGCAGGATCTGCGAACCGTCATGCTGCTGCGCCGGCAACTCGGGCACGAACGCACCCGTTCGCGTCCGTGGATTCGACTGCGACGAAATCGCGGACATCGCCCGGAGAGCCGTCGCGGCTGGCACGGCCTGCTGCGTTTCCCGATCGGAAGAATTCTCCGCATCCTCGGATTGTCGGTGGTGGCGGGATTGGCCGCCTGCGCCGCCCTCGACACGCCGGTCACCGGCGGCAACGTCTCCCTCTACAACGAAACGCGCCTGCCCGATGGCCGCATGCAGCCGATCCACCCCACCCCGGTGGTGGGCATGGTGGGCCTGGTGCACGATCTGGCCCATGTGCGGGGTCAGGCCTGGCGGGAGCCCGGTGATGTGATCTGGTTGTTGGGGGTGCCGTTGGAG
>RHCK01000175.1 GCA_010030605.1 Acidimicrobiia bacterium | reverse complement strand
GAAGCTCTTGCGCTCTCCGTCGATCAGACCGAAACGGGCCTCGACGGCGTAACGGGCGCGCGAGTCCAGGGTGTCGAGCAACTGGTTCAGTTGGTCGGTCTCACCTTGGGCGATGATGTGATCCTCGGGAGTGGGGTCTCCGTTGGCCATGAGATCACCAAGGGTCGCGTCGCCGTCGTCGCCGATGGTCTTGTCGAGCGAAACGGGTGTGGTGAGGCGATGCAACTCGGCGTTGGTCATGTCGAGGGTCTCGCCGTCGCCACTGGCCTGACGAAGGGCCGCACGCAGGCTGGCCGAACGATCGCCGGGGATGCGGATGAGGCTGGCCTTCTGATCGAGCGCACGGCCGATGGCCTGACGAATCCAGAAGGTGGCATAGGTCGAGAACTTGAAGCCACGGCGCCAGTCGAACTTGTCGACGGCGTGCTCAAGCCCGAGGTTGCCTTCCTGGATGAGGTCGAGGAGGTCCATGCCCTGGGGGAGCGGGTAGCGACGAGCGATCGACACCACCAAGCGGAGGTTCGCACGGGCGCCCTCGACCGGTCCTTGAAGCAGATCGCCTCCTATCCCCCGTTGGTGTTCGCGGGCGAAGCCCGTTCCTTGCAAGCCGCTCTGGCCCAGGTGTGCGCCGGAAACGCGTTCTTGTTGCAGGCCGGTGATTGCGCCGAGAGTTTCGACGACTTCTCGGCCAACAACATTCGCGAAAAGTTGCGGGTCATCCTTCAGATGGCCGTGGTCCTCACCTACAGCCTCGGCGTGCCCACCATCAAGGTTGGACGCATGGCGGGTCAATTCGCCAAACCCCGTAGTAGCGACACCGAGAAGATCGGCGATCTGGAGATTCCGTCGTTCCGCGGACACATCGTGAACGACCCCGCGCCGAACGAAAGTGCGCGCATCCCCGACCCCGAACGGCTGGTGCAGGCATACCACCAGTCGGCGTCCACCTTGAACCTCGTTCGCGCGTTCGTGAAGGGTGGCTTCGCGGATCTGTCGCGCGTGCATGCATGGACTCAAGAGTTCGTCGGGTCCAGCCCCGAAGGTCAGCGTTACGAACAACTGGCCACCGAAATCGAGCGCGCCCTTCGTTTCATGCGGGCCTGCGGCGTCGACACCGAAAACACCGCCACCTTGCACGAGGCCGACGTGTTCACCAGCCACGAGGCCCTCCTGCTCGGCTACGAGGAAGCGCTCACACGTCAGGACTCTCTGACCGGCCAGTGGTACGACTGCTCGGCTCACATGCTTTGGATCGGAGAGCGCACCCGCCAACTCGATGGCGCCCACATCGAATTCCTCCGCGGTGTCGGCAATCCCCTCGGCTGCAAGATCGGGCCGTCCACGACCGTCGACTTCGTTCTGGAATTGTGTCAAGCCCTGAACCCGGCCCGTGTCCCCGGTCGACTCACGCTGATCAGTCGCATGGGTGCCGACAAGGTGGAAGACGCGTTACGTCCTCTTCTGCGGGCCGTGCGCGATTCCGGCCACCCGGTGGTGTGGGCCTGCGACCCGATGCACGGCAACACCTTCACGTCGGCGGGTGGACGCAAGACGCGTCACTTCGACGACATCATTCGCGAAATCGCCGGATTCGTGAACGCCCATCGTTTGGAGGGCACCTGGCCCGGTGGCATCCACGTCGAACTCACCGGCGACAACGTCACCGAATGTTTGGGTGGCGCCGACGATCTCACCGATGCCGATCTCGACGATCGCTATCAGACCGTCTGCGATCCGCGCCTGAACGCCCGCCAAGGTCTCGATCTGGCTTTCGGCGTCGCCGAGCTCATCCGCTCCTCCGGCTTTGCCTGATCCATCGCTCGCTCGAACGTTGTCGGTCATCGACACGTGGCCCGTCCCCCACGCGTCGGCGGCGTGCATTCACGCGTCGAACATCGTCACGCATGGCGACATCGACCACGATTTTCGACTGGCCAGCATCTCCAAGGTGATCACGGCGTGGGCCTGCCTGATCGCCGTCGAAGAAGGCAGTGTCTCGCTCGACGATCCCGTCGGGCCGCCGGGATCCACATTGAGACATTGCCTGTCGCACGCCGCCGGATACGGGTTCGACACGCAGACCACCATCATCGGGGTCGGCAAGCGTCGCGTGTATTCCAACACGGGAATCGAACGCGCCGCCGATCACGTCGCCGACCGCACCGGAATCACTTTCGCCGATTATCTCCGTGAAGCCATCTTCGAGCCTCTCGGCATGGAAGCCAGCACATTAAAGACATCGCCGGCGTACGGGATTCGAAGCACCGTGCGCGACCTGTGTCGATTCGCGCAAGAACTCATGGCACCCCGTCTTCTCGCTCCGCAAACCGCGGCCGCGGTTCGAACCGTTCAATTCCCCGAACTCGGTGGCGTCATACCCGGACTCGGATCGTTCAACCCGAATCCGTGGGGAATCGGCGCGGAGATTAGGGGCGACAAGAAACCTCATTGGACGGGCACGACGAATTCACCATCGACCTTCGGTCATTTCGGCGGTGCCGGCACGATGATGTGGATCGATCCCACCATCGACACCGCACTCATCGCACTCACCGACCGCGCCTTCGACGAATGGTCCGATGTCGCGTTGCGCGAATGGCCTAACCTGAGCGACGCAGTCATCGCCAACGTGCGTTGACGCGACTCCCCGCCGACACTCCGAAACCTTCCTTCGTCATGCCCTCCACACGCTCGACCGAACGCATCCTGTTGGGCGCGGCTTTCATCCTGGCGGCCAGCAACAGCCTGGTGTTCGCACTGATGGGGAACTTGCAGGATCGATACGGATTCTCCGACGCCGGACTCGGATTCATCGCCGCGGCGGCCTTCCTGTCGTCGTTCCTGATGATGGTTCTCGTCGCCCCGTTGGCCGATCGAGGTCATGCGAAATTGCTGCTCATCATCGGCACCCTTCTCGCCATCGTTGCGAACCTGATTTTCGCGACCGGTTCATCGCTCTGGGTGTTCGTGCTCGCGCGCGCGATCGGAGGAATGTCGACTGGCTGCTTCATGCCGCCCGCCTACGCGTTGATGGCCTCGCTCTCCACGTCGGGGACGTCGGAACGAATGGGGGCGATGAGGGGCATCGAATTGGCTGGTTTCGTGACCGGACCCGTCATCGGCGGCTTTCTCGTCGGTCCGTTCGGCCTGCGATGGCCGTTCGCTTTGTTCGCCATGACCGCCGCGGTCGCCACGCTGATCGTCTCCACGCAACACTTGCCCACCCTCGTGCGGACCACCGAATCGAATCGTTTGGCCTTTGGCCTCCTGCGGCATCGCTCTGTTCTGGTTCCAATCCTCTTCCTCGTGGCCATCGCCTTGCCCGTGGGCATCTACGACAGTCTGTGGGATCGCTTTCTCACCGACATTGGTGCCAGTGACATGGTGGTGGGCCTCAGCCTCGCGGCGTACGCGGCGCCCTTCGTGTTGCTCTCCCGTTTCGGAGGTCGCTTGGCCGACCGCACGAACCGAGTACGCGTCGCCTTCATCTCTTTGCTGTTCATCGCGCCCCTCACCGCGACGTACGGCCTGTTCACGATTCCGCTGTTGCCGATTCTCTTCGGCGTCGTCGAGGCCAGTTTCCAGGCGGCCGCACAACCCGCCGCCAGCGGAATGTTGGCCAACGGTGCCCCTCCGGGACGCGCGAGCGCGGCCCAAGGGCTGGCCGGAGCCTGTAATCAACTGATCGCCGCCGCCGTCGCCCTGATGGCAACGTGGGGCTACGGGCAGTTCTCGGCGCGCGCGATCTTCGCCACCGCCGGTCTCGGATTGTTGGCGATCGGATTGCTCGCACGCTGGCTCGCGCGCAAGCTACCCGAACCCGCTCTCAGCTGAGACGCTCGACGATCATGGCCAGACCCTGGCCACCACCGACACACATGGTCTCGAGACCGAACGTCTTGTTGGTCTCCTGCAAACCGTGAATGAGCGTCGTCATGATGCGCGCACCGGTCATGCCGAACGGGTGACCGAGAGCGATGGCTCCACCGT
>RHCK01000174.1 GCA_010030605.1 Acidimicrobiia bacterium | reverse complement strand
GGTTCGGCGTGCGGAAGATCGACGACGAACTCGGTGCGGTGCGCCGGAAAGACGTGTTCGCTCAGAAGAACCGCGTGTCCGTTCACGTCCGTGGTGATGCGTGTGCAACGCAGAACCGGAGAACCGGTCGGCACTCCGAGCAAACGAGCATCATCGGCCGAGGCCGCGTCGGCTCCGATGGTCTGGGTGGCGCCCTTCAAGGGAACGTCGAGCAATTCGTAGAAGGGTGAACGCTCCACATCGGCCCGACTGAGATGTTGACCGAGATCGGCTCGACACCACACGGTGACCAACGCGAACGGTTGATCATCGGCCAGATTGAGCCGCTTCACGCGCAGAACGTTGTCGGCGCCGAGGACGGACCGCACTTGTCGGCTGGCCTTCTCGAAGGCGAACTCGAGGATGCGCCGCTCCGGGCGAATGCCACCATCGACCAACTGGGCCTCGATGGTGGCCAGTCGGCCGAGACTCTGACGCAACGGTGCGGCGGCCACGAACCAACCGAAACCCTGCCGCGCATCCACGAGGCCTTCGTCGCGCAAGGTTTCGAGAGCCCGCCGCACGGTGACGCGACTGGCCTCGAACTCGGAACCAAGATCGCTCTCCGACGGCAACAAACGTCCCGCGGCGTACGAACCATCGTTCACCCGCCGGCGCAACTCGTCGGCGATGACCCGGTACCTGATTTCTCTGGTTCCTGCCCCGCTCACACTTGTATTATACTTGTCTCATGAGCACCGTTTCCGCCGGAACCCCCATCGAACTCGTCAATCGCGTCTACGGAACCTTGTCCGAGCGCGTGGCCCTCGGGCGTCAGCGCCTCGGCCGTCCCCTCACCTTGGCCGAGAAGATCCTCATCAACCACCTCGTCGATCCGTCGACCCAGGAAATGGTGCGCGGCGGTAGTTACGCCGACTTCAACCCTGATCGCGTGGCGATGCAGGACGCCACCGCGCAGATGGCGCTGTTGCAGTTCATGACCGCGGGCCTCCCCGAGACCGCCGTGCCCTCGACCGTTCACTGCGACCACCTCATCTTGGCCAAGGTCGGCGCCAAGATCGACCTCGGAGTCGCCATCGACGACAACCGTGAGGTGTACGACTTCTTGAAGACGGTGTCGGCGAAATACGGCATCGGCTTTTGGGGCCCCGGAAGCGGAATCATTCACCAAGTCGTGCTCGAGAACTACGCGTTCCCCGGCGGCATGATGATCGGCACCGACAGCCACACCCCGAACGCCGGCGGATTGGGCATGGTCGCCATCGGCGTGGGTGGCGCCGACGCCGTCGACGTGATGACCGGCTTCCCCTTCAACGTGAAGTGGCCCAAGGTGATCGGTGTGAAGCTCACCGGAACACTGAGTGGTTGGTCCGCTCCCAAGGACATCATCCTCGAAGTGGCGCGAGTGCTCACGGTCGAAGGTGGCACCGGCGCCATCGTCGAGTACTTCGGACCGGGCGCCGACAGCATCTCGGCCACCGGCAAAGCGACGGTGTGCAACATGGGCGCCGAGATCGGTGCGACGTGTTCGGTCTTCGCCTACGACTCGAACATGAGCGCGTACCTTGCCGCCACCGGTCGCGAAGCCATCGCTGCCGCCGCCGACAAGGTCGCCGCCGATCTGCGCCCCGACGACGGTGCTCAGTACGACCAACTGATCGAGATCGACCTCGATCAGTTGAAGCCACTCATCAACGGACCGCACTCCCCCGACCGTGCGCACAAGGTGGGCAAGGCCGTCGGCGATGCGGCGCGCGAGAACGAGTGGCCCCTCGAAGTGTCGGCCGCTCTCATCGGTTCGTGCACCAACTCGTCGTACGAGGACATCACCCGCGCCGCCTCGATCGCTCGCCAAGCGGTGGCCAAGGGTTTGACCGCCAAGTGCGAGTTGCTCATCAGCCCAGGGTCGGAGCAGATCCGTGCCACCATCGAACGCGACGGCTTGCTCGCCGACCTCGAAGCGGTCGGTGCCACCGTGTTGGCCAACGCGTGCGGACCGTGCATCGGTCAGTGGGAACGTTCGAAGGAAGCGACCGACAAGCCCAACAGCATCGTCAACTCGTTCAACCGCAACTTCCCGAAGCGCGCCGACGGTTCGGCCAACACCCTGTCGTTCGTGACCTCGCCCGACACGGTGATGGCCATCGCCTTGTCCGGTCGACTCGACTTCGATCCCACGGTCGACACCATCACCGCCCCCGACGGCTCGCAGGTGAAGCTCGACGCCCCAGTGGGAGAAGTTTTGCCGGCTCGCGGTTACGACAAGGGCTCCAACACCTTCACCGCTCCTCCTGCCGACGGCAGTGGCGTGACGGTGGCGGTCAGCCCCACCAGCGACCGTCTCCAATTGCTCGAACCGTTCCCGGCGTGGGACGGCAAGGACTACCTCGGACTGCCCGTGCTCATGAAGGCCCAAGGCAAGTGCACCACCGACCACATTTCGGCGGCCGGCAAGTGGCTCACCTACCGCGGCCATCTCGAGAACATCTCGGGCAACCTCTTCATCGGCGCGGTCAACGCGTTCGACGGTGCGGTGGGCGAGGGCAAGGACGTCACCGACGGTGCGCGTCGCTCGTACCCCGACATCGCCAAGAACTACAGCCGGGCGGGCATCCGTTGGTGCGCCATCGGCGATCGCAACTATGGCGAAGGTTCATCGCGCGAGCACGCGGCCATGGAACCGCGATTCCGTGGTGGCGTGGTGATCTTCGCCCGATCGTTCGCGCGAATCCACGAGACCAACCTCAAGAAGCAAGGCCTGGTGCCCTTGACCTTCGCCGATCCGAACACCTATGAACTCATCGGTGAGGACGATCGCATCAACGTCTTGAACCTTCCGCCGGTTCCGGGGCGCAACGTCACGTGTCAGATCGTCAAGCCCGACGGCACCACGATCGACTTCGAGGGCGTCCACACCTTCAGCCCCGAACAAGTGGAATGGTTCAAGGCCGGATCCGCTCTGAACATCGTTCGGGCCAAGGTCGCCGGGGGCCGCTGAGCAAGCACATGAGCGACTCGAACGAACCCCGAGCGGATCTGCGCGATGCGATTCGCTCGACGGGTTCGGTTCGATCGTTCACCAATCGGCCCGTCGACGACGAGACGGTGGCCTCGATCCTCGACGACGCCCGTTTCGCTCCGAGCGGTGGCAACCGGCAACCGTGGCGCGTGGCGGTGGTGCGTGACGAATCCATTCGTCGTGATCTCGGTGTCGCCATGCGACCCGTCTGGGACGAATACGTGCGACAGTCGGCTCTCGGACGCACGCCATTCACCGTCGTCGAACCAGCTCCCGACTCGCTCACATCCACCGCACCGGGCAACGTTCCGAACGATCTTCTCGATCACATCACCGAGATACCCGTCGTGCTGGCCGTGGCCGCTGACCTCTCCCGCATCGCCATGATGGACAAGGACCTCGATCGACCCACGCTCACCGGTGGCGCGTCCGTCTATCCGTTCTGTTGGAGCATCCTGCTGGCGGCGCGAGCTCGCGATCTGGGCGGCGTGATGACCACCTTCGCCTCGCGCGTCGAACCCGCAGTCGCACCAATGCTCGGCCTCCCGGCGAACCACGCGTTGGCGGCCACGATTTTTCTCGGCCATCCCGTGAAACGAACCACCAAGCTCACCCGCAATCCGGTGCGGGCGTTCACAACACGTGATCGCTTCGACGGACCCGAATTCGATGCCTGATCGCCATCTAGTGTTCGCCCATGCGCACCGGACTCCTGTCACTCGGCGATTTGATCCGTGACCCGGTCAGCGGAGTGCTACGAACTCCGGCACAACGGCACCGCAACCTCATCGAACAAGCGGTGATGGCCGAGGAAATCGGCCTCGATTCGATTCATCTCGGTGAGCATCACTTCAGTCGCTACATCATGTCGGCACCACAAGTCGTTCTCGCCGCCATCGCCGAACGAACCACGCGGCTTCGCCTCTCCACGGGCGTGACGCTCGCGGCCAATCTCGACCCGGTACGCGTCGCCGAGGACTACGCCACGGTCGACGCCATCTCCAACGGACGTGTCGAGCCCTGTTTCGGACGCGGCACGCTGTTTCCCGACGTGTACACCGAGTTCGGTCAGGACGAACCCTTGGCCAAGG
>RHCK01000173.1 GCA_010030605.1 Acidimicrobiia bacterium | reverse complement strand
ATCCGACGGAACACGTGGTGCACGTGCTCTCCGTCTTCTCGAGGTCCCAGGGACGCGCCTTGAAGCGGTACGGCTGCGCGGTGAGTGCACCAACCGGACAGATTTGAACGGTGTTACCCGAGAAGTACGAACTGAACGGTTCGTCGGGGAACGTTTGCACTTGCGTGTTGTTGCCACGCGACGTGAAGTGAATGAGCGCGTCACCGGCCACCTCGTCGGCGAAGCGCGTGCAACGGTCGCACAGGATGCAACGCTCGCGATCGAGAAGAACGAGATCGCTGATCGCGATCGGCTTCTCATAGTGACGCTTCTCTTCGATGAAACGGCTCTCACCGGGACCGTGGCTGAACGCCTGGTCCTGCAACGGACACTCGCCACCCTTGTCGCACACCGGGCAGTCGAGCGGGTGGTTCGCAAGAAGAAGCTCGATGATGCCTTCCTGCGCGCGCTTCACCTGTTCGGTTTCGGTGCGCACCACTTGACCTTCGGCGACCGGGGTCATGCAACTGACCACCATCATCGGACCACGCGGGCCTTCGACTTCCACCAAACACTGGCGGCACATGCCGACCGAATTCATGCGCGGGTGGTAACAGAAGCGCGGGATGTAATCACCGCTGCGATCGGCCGCGGCGATGATGAGTTCTCCCTTGCGGGCGGCCACGGTGCGGCCGTTGATCGACATCGAAATGGCGTTCGGATCCACGGGGGTCTCGTCGGTCTGGGGCGTCGGTTCGGTGGTGGTCATGACGCTGCTCCGACTGCGGTGACGGGAATCATGGTTCGCTTCGTGACGCGAGCCGCGAATTCCTCGGGGAAGAGAACGAGAGCCGAGTTGATGGGCGCGTAGGCCGACGGACCAACGAAACAAATCGTGTTCATCTTGTACGGGAACGGAACGGCATCGAGGCCGAGTCGCTTGCTCGAGGCGTGCGGGAAATCGCCTGGGCAGATGGAGGTTCCCACTTCGATGAGTTGGGCCAGATCGGCGTCGGTGCCCTTGCCGTCGACGATGCGACTGAGGATGCGCTCGAGCCAGGTGCCGCCTTCGCGACACGGAGTGCACTTGCCGCACGACTCGTGCGCATAGAAGCGAGTGAGCGTCAATGCCGCCGCCGGAATGTCGGTGGTCTCGTCCATCACCATCACGGCACCCGAACCCAACATCGATCCGGCCGCGCCGGCTTGGGGTCCTTCGAACGCCACGTCCAGTTGATCCTCGGTGAACCACGGGGCCGAACCGCCACCGGGCACGAAGGCCTTCAACTTGTTGCCGTTGCGAATTCCGCCGCAGTACTCCTCGTTGAACAAGAGATCGCGGAACGTGGTGACCCCGTTGATGATCTCGTACACACCGGGGCGCTTCACGTGTCCGCTGACAGCGACCATGCGAGTGCCGGGCGACGTTTTGGTGCCGATGGCGGTGTAGGCCTCGGCACCGTTGCGCATGAGCCACGGAAGGTTTGCCAATGTCTCGACGTTGTTGACGATGGTGGGCTGTCCGTACAGACCGATCGCGGCCGGGAAGTACGGCGGCTTCAGTCGCGGCATTCCACGATTGCCCTCGAGGCTCTCGATGAGCGCGGTTTCCTCGCCCACCACGTAGGCGCCGGCTCCCCAGTGCAACACGATGTCGACGGAAAACTTCGATCCGAGAATGTTCTTGCCCACGTAACCAGCGGCATAGGCCTCGTTCAGTGCGGTCGCGACTCGTTCCTGAGCCAGGGCCATCTCGCCTCGGATGTACAAGAAGCACTGCGATAATCCGGCCGCGTAACACGCGATGAGGCAGCCCTCGATCAGCTGATGCGGGTCGCGCTCCATCAACAGTCGGTCCTTGTAGGTTCCCGGCTCGCTCTCGTCGCCGTTCACCACCAAGTACCGCGGGAACACTCCCTGCGGGGTGAGACCCCACTTGGTGCCGGCCGGGAAGCCCGCACCACCTCGACCGAGAACGGTGGCGTTCTTGACTTCGTCGTGAATCTCATTCGCCGGTCGACCAAGCGCGGCGCGCAGTCCGGCATAGCCATCGGTGGCGAGATAACGCTGAAGCGTGTACGAATCCGCGAATTCGAAACGCGACGTGACGATGCGAGGACGATCACCAGCGATGAAACCCGGAGCGTGTGAATAGGTGGTCACAGCGCCGCCTTTCCGTCCATCCACGACGGTGCCACGGTGACGTCCTCGGGCGGGACGGCACCAACTCCTCGTTCGGCGGGAATGTGCTGACGAACGCGGGCCACCGTTCCGTGCGGTGGGATCTCGTCGGTCAAACGACCCGACGCGAGATCGTCGACCAACGCGTCGAAGTCGGCGTTGGTGACGCGGAAGCGATAGCGGTAGTTCACCTGCAGACACGGTGCCTCGGTGCAGGCCGCCTGACATTCGGCTCGCTCGAGTGTGAACATGCCGTTGTCGGTCGTCCCACCCAACTTCACGCCCAACTTGTGCTCGGCGTGATGCATCAAGTCCTCGGCGCCCATCAAGGCGCACGAGAGAGTCCCACAAATGTTGATCAGGTACTTGCCCACCGGCTCGAACTTGAACATCTCGTAGAACGAGGCCGTTCCGTACACCTCGGCCGAGGTGGCCCCGACCAGTTCTCCGATGTGAGCCATCGCTTCGTTGGTCACGTAACCGTCTTGTTGCTGAGCGAGGTGCAACAAGGGAATGGTCGCGGAACGCGCGCGGGGATAACGCCCGATGATTTCCTTGGCGAGGCGAACGTTTTCGTCGGACAAGCGAGCCATCAGCGATCGACCTCCCCGAGCACGGGATCGACGGAAGAAATGACGGCCACCGCATCGGCCACCAAACCACCACGCATCATGTGCGGAAGGGCTTGGATGTTCACGAAGCTCGGAGCCCGCATGTGAATGCGATAGGGCTTGGGTCCGCCGTCACTGACGATGTAGCACCCGATCTCTCCGCGCGGACTCTCGATGCCCACATAGACCTCACCCTCGGGAACCTTGAAACCCTCGGTGAAGATCTTGAAATGGTGAATGAGAGCTTCCATCGATTCGTCGATGCGCGCTCGCGGGGGTGGAGTGACCTTCTTGTTCTGGATGCGGTAGTCACCAAGAGGCATGCGATCCAGGATTTGGTACACGATGCGGATCGATTCGCGAATCTCGTTGAGGCGAATGGCGTAACGGTCGAACGCGTCTCCGTAGGTGCCCACGATGACGTCGAACTCCACGTCCTCGTATCGCAAATACGGCTGGTCGCGTCGCAGGTCCCAAGCCACGCCAGTGGAACGAAGAATCGGACCGCTGGTGCCGAGCGCGAGTGCCTCGTCAGCCGTAATCACGCCGACACCCTGCAAACGCTCGCGCCAGATCGGCTGATCGGTCATGAGGATGTCGTACTCGGCGAGGCGAGGAGGCAACATCTCGAGAATCGAGAGAACGTCGTCACGCCAACCGGGCGGCAGGTCGGCGGCCAAACCACCGGGACGAATGAAGTTGTGGTTCATCCGCAAGCCGGTGACCTTCTGGAAGAAGCGCAGAACTTCCTCGCGTTCACGCCATCCGTACAGCATCATCGACACCGCACCGATGTCCATGCCGTTGGTGGCGAGGAAGAGCAAGTGACTGCTCATTCGATTCAGTTCGCTGAGAAGCATGCGCATCCAGACGGCGCGCTCGGGAATGTCGTTCTCGATGCCGAGCAGTTTTTCGACCGCCATCGAGAAGACGAGTTCGTTGTTCAGCGGACTGAGGTAGTCCATACGGGTGACGTTGGTGCCACCCTGGAGGAACGTGAGTTCCTCGCCGGTCTTCTCCATGCCCGTGTGCAGATAGCCGATGATGGGCTTGCAACGCAGAACGGTCTCGCCTTGCAACTCGAGCATGAGACGCAACACCCCGTGTGTGCTCGGGTGTTGCGGACCCATGTTGATGATCATCGTCTGATCCTCGTCGGGGTCGGCGGGCACTTGGCCGAGCTTGGCTGCTTCAGCCTCGCTCATGCGCAACACCGCACCGACTTCGCGCAAAAGCTCGCGCGCACCGATCTCGCTGCGCGAGCGCATCTCCTGCGCACCTTCGTTCGTCTGACGAACGTTCTCGACCGCGGTCACGAGTTCGCTCCCTTGAACTGAACGGGAATGCGACCGACCGAATAGTCCTTGCG
>RHCK01000172.1 GCA_010030605.1 Acidimicrobiia bacterium | reverse complement strand
TCCGTGTATTCCGGCAAGTTCCTCGGGTTCTGGTCGTTCCAATGCCAGGAAGATCTCCGCGACCGAGGCATCGACGCCACCGGCGACGAGGCGGAAAAGTCCCTCTTCTGGCGCGACATCGGATTCGACTACGCGCGCGAACATGCGGGCGAACTCCCCAAGGTGGTGGCGGCGCGCGTTGCGCGGCAGTGGGACCTCTTTCGCCCATTGCAAAACGTCGAATTCGCTCCGATCGAGGGGCGCGACAAGGAAGCCGCTCGCGCCGGACTTTTCATGTACTACGGCCTCGCCGCACTCACGCTCGTGGGCGTGAGAAACCTGCGTCGACGCCGAGTGGGTCTGATCCCTTTCGCGTCCCTGTTCATCAGCGTCACCATCACCGCCGCCTACGCCTACGGAACGACCCGTTTCAGAATTCCGGCCGAACCGGCCCTGTGCGTTCTGGCCGCCGTCGGAATCTTCCCGATCGTCGATCGACTTCGACGTCGGTTCCCCTCATCGGATTCACACGACGACCGGACGATCGCACACCCGAGCCCGTCGGTTTTCGTCGCCGGAGCGCGGCCATCGATTCGGAATGCGTTCACTCGGACGGCCACGAAGAGTTGGGTCAGCGTGGGGTTGGTCGCTCTCACCGTCGCGACCGCCTTGCCCGCTCTCTTCCGAGCCGTTGGTGCCTCCATGGAGGAAGGCTTCATGCTCGTTTTCCCCGAGCGCGTTCTGAAAGGCGACATCGCCAACGTCGATTTCCTCCATCTGTACGGGCCGGGGTCCCTGCACGCTCTGGCGGGCTGGTTCGAAGTCTTCGGAACGACGCTCACCTCCGAAAGATTCTTCGGACTGTTCCAACACCTGCTCACGATCTCCGCGTTGTACTTGTTGGCGCGACCGTGGGGTTGGCGTATCGCGACGATCGTCGCGGCATCGTCGACGATGTTCGTTCTCACACCCATCGGCCTTCAAGCTCTGGCATGGAGCGGCGGGCTCGGACTGGGGTTGTGGTCGATGGTCTTCGCTGTGAGGTCGTTGCATCGAGAGAGTGTCGGGATCGCGTCCACGTCCGACCGGATACTTGCGGGTCTCCTGGCCGGCCTGGCCGTCTCGTTTCGGCCGGACTTAGTGGTGGCCGTCGGCCTGGTGCTCGTTTTCTCGCTGGTGCGTCGACCTCGCCGCTCGTGGTCGGTCACCTTGGGTGGGCTCGTCATCGGATGCACGTCGATCTGGGTTCATCTGATTCAGGCCGGACCTCGGGCCTTCATCGAAGGTTCGCTCATCGACCCGGTTTTTCATCTGCGACCGGGACGTCAACTTCCGCGCCCTCCATCGTGGTCCCACCTCGATGGTGCTCTTCAGATCATCAGCGAGAAGGTGGCGCCATCGTGGCCCCTTCCTCACATCGGCGAGTCGAAACAACTGTTCCTGTGGTTTTTCCTTCTCCCCCTCACCGCGATTCTGATCTTCGTGGTCGGATTCAGCGCCCTGCGACGAGTGAATCGCCGCGACGAAGCCGGCCGAACGCGGGCGCTCGTGCTCACGGCGGTCGGCCTGATGTCGATCGGTTTGCTCCCGCAGGCGATTCAACGGCCCGACAGTGCTCATCTTCTCTGGGTCGCCGCCCTTCCGTGGCCCTTCATGGTGCCAACGATGCTCGAACTCGTCAGAATTCGTCGCCCACGAATGCACCCGACGCTTCGAGCACCGATCGCGGTGTCGATCATTGCGGCGTTGACACTGATCGTGGCCCCGTCGTACACCGCACGCCCGTACGCGCGACTCGTCGCGGACTCACTCGACAACACCAAACCCGAATACGAGATCTCGCGGAACGGTCGATACTTCTATCTCGGTGATGAACGCCCGTACCTCGCGTCCAAAGCGGTCATCGACGACCTCGATGAATGGTCACGACCCGGCGAGCGACTGCTGGTCGGTCCCGTCGACCTGCGCAACACCTCGTACAGCGACGCGTTCTTCTATCACCTGTTCCCCGACCTGACGCCGGCCACGTACTACATCGAGATGGATCCCGGCATCGCCGACGCCGTCGACTCCGGTCTCGCCGACGACGTTCGTTCCGCGGACTGGCTCATCCTCACCCGCTTTTGGGCCGGCTGGATCGAGCCGAACGATTCGATTCTGTTCGGGCCCGACGAACCGAACCAGGTGGTGGAACGGAACTTCTGCCTGCGGGGCTCCTACCAGTACGACCTCGTTCGTTTGTACCAACGGTGCGCGACGGGTGACGACATCGGCCCGTACGATCCGCCCTATCGGCCCGAGTACGACTACGCCGTCGAGGTGCGTGTCCCGGTGCCCGCGCGTCCGGATGGGACATGCACACCAACGTGTGGCGGATCGTTCGATCCGGAGTACGCAGTTATCGACACCGCCACCGTCGAACCCGACTGAAAGACGAGTCGGACCGCGACCGCGCGAATCAGCCCAGCGGCAACCGACGCCAGATCGGGCCCGGAAGGTGCCGCAGGGTCATGAACACCCAACGCAGAATTCCCGGTGCCCACACGATGCGCCGGCCGGCCTTCAGGCCCTTCACGGTCGCGTCAGCGACCACGTCGGGAGTGGTGGCGAAGGGCGCGGCCTTCATGCCCGTCGTCATCGCGGAATGAACGAAGCCGGGACGCACGATCAGCACCGACGCCCCCGACCCTTCGAGTGAATCCGAGAGGCCCTGCGCGAATCCGTCCAGTCCGGCCTTGGTGGAGCCGTAGACGAAATTTCCCTTGCGCACCCGCTCCCCCGCCACGCTCGACAGAACCACCAAACGCCCGTGACCTTGCGCACGGAGACGGCTGGCGAATTCGAGCGCGATCGACACGGCGCCGGTGTAATTCACATGAGCGACCTTCACCGCTTCGGTCGGATCATCGTCGAATCGGGTCTGATCGCCGAGTTGCCCGAAAGCCAGAATCACCACATCGGGATCGCCGAACTCCGAGCACACCGACGTCACGAATCCACGATGACTATCCGTGTCGGCACCATCGAACGCCACGGCACGAACCGCGACACCATCGCGCGACAACGACGCGACCTGTGTGGTCGCTTCATCGGGTCGTCGACAGGCCAACACCACCGAACGAGTGGACGGCGACATCAGCTTTCGGGCGATCGCCAACCCGATGTCGCTCTTGCCGCCGAGCACGACGATCGACTGCGGTTCTCCGAACGCGTTTTCCATGTTGACTCCTCAGTCCACCAGCGCCAGTCGACGCGAAAGATCGCTCTGCCACACCTGAGCCGGATCGACCGAATCACGAATGCGTCGCCACTCGTCGAGACGGGGATAACCCCGCGCGATCGATTCGGCGCGTGTGTGAGCGTCCTTGGCGAGATAATGCCGACCACCCGCTTCGAGGACCACCTCATCGAGACGATGGCACAATTCCGACAGTCCGGACGCTCCTGCGGGCAGGTCGACGGTCAGAGTCCAACCGGGCATCGGAAAACTCAATGGTGCCGCGTTCGATTCTCCGAAGCGTTTCAAGACCACGAGCGGACTCGCCAACCGCGAGGCGACCACGAGTTCGATGACCTTGCACAAGGCATCCTCGCGCTCGAACGGAACCACGAACTGGTACTGGATGAATCCCCGCGGACCATAGAGGTGATTCCAACCACCGATGGAATCGAGTGGATGGAAGTAACCGGGGATCGACTTGAGCTGTCCGTCCTTGCGACGCGGCTCCTTGCGCAACCAGAGCTCGTTGAATGCCCGCGACGTGGCCACGTTCACGAAGCCCGGCGACGGCACCACCGGAGGAACCGTGGCCAAATGGCGCGGCTCGTACTTCAGCGGATTGGTGGCATCCTTCGACGAAAGATCCGACAGAGCCGCATGGTCGCCCCGCCACAGGACACCTCGCCCAAAGCCCCGTCCGGTCGCCAGCAAGTCCACCCACGAGACGGAATATCGATGTTTCTCGTCGCCCACCGACATCTCCGAGAGGAGTTCGTCGAGATCCCGACACCGCACCGTGTTCACAACACACCGACTGGTCTCGATCCGGATGACGCGGAACGTGACGTCGAGCACCACGCCCGTGAGGCCCATGCCACCGATCGTCGCCCAGAAAACTTCGGGCTCGATCGTCGGCGACAACTCGCGAACCGTTCCGTCGGCCAGGAGCAACGACAGACGAACGACGT
>RHCK01000171.1 GCA_010030605.1 Acidimicrobiia bacterium | reverse complement strand
GGAGTAATTTGTGGTCGATGCGGCGGACCTGTGAGCGACCTGGTTGTGGGGCCCCCAGCGCCATGATTTATGGGTACGGGACGAGTTCGTCCGGCACGAACGGCCCCGGAACGATGTGGATCGACGCTTGGTCGCCGGATCGTGATCCGAACGATGCCCCCAAAGACGTTCGTGGAGTTGTTTGTGCTCGACACGGAGAACTCCTGAGTCCACCCCGGGGTTGGGCGGTTGATGATCGCCGCGATTCCGTTCCGCGACTTTTCAAGCCGCGTGACCGCGGCGCGTTGTCGGTGGTGCCCGATGCGGCTCCCGAACCACCGAAGAAAATCAAGCGTGACCCCACCGCTCCCACGCGTCGCCCGAAAGCATCCGAACTACCGCGACCCCGCTTGTTTGCCGACCTCGCCGAACAGGAGGTTCCCGCTGCGGCAACTGAACCTGCACCGGTCGTTGTCGAAGCCGCACCGGTTGTCGAGCCCGCACCAGTTGTCGAGCCCGCACCTACCGTCATTGATCGGGACCCGTCGAACGCCGTCGATGACGACTCGACCGAACTTCTCATTCGCCAAGACGCTTCTGGCTCTCCGTCGCGAGTCGCGACCACGTTCGACCCCGACGAGGATCTTCACCCGGTGCCCGATGCGACGGGAAAGATGTTGCGTGACGCTCTTCGTCCCCGACTCTCGGGTCGCTGGGATCCGACGGCCGAACTGTTGCGTCCGACCGACATCGATTCCGAACGTTTCTGAGACGGTCCATGGACATCACGATCGATCATCGGTTGTCGCGCGCACCACGGGATGTGTTTTCCTTCGTGGATGACCTGTCCAGGTATCCGGCGTGGATGGGTCTCGTTCATGCGGTCAACGAAGACTCCGAGACGGATGACGTCCGGTCGTGGATCGTCGAATTGCGAGCCAAAGTGGGACCGTTCGCCCGATCGAAACGATTGCGCATGGTTCGAACCGTTCGTGACGAGCCCACGCACGTTCGCTTCGAACGCGTGGAACTCGATGGTGGCGCTCACGGAACATGGGTGCTCGATGTTCGGTTGGATGGAGACGACGCCACGCATCTCACGATGTCTCTCCACTACGGAGGTCGACTTTGGTCCGCGGTTGTGGATCGGGTTCTGCGGGACGAAGTCGAACGCAGTAAGGCGCGGTTGTCCGAATTGGTGGGCGACTGAAGTCAGTTGGCCCAAGCGGTGAAACGCCCGTTCTCGCGACGTTCCAACCGCAGTTTCATCCCGAAGCATTCGGAGAGATTGTCGGCGGTGAACACCTCGTCGATCGCGCCAGCGATCATCGTGTTCCCCGCGCGGAGAAACAGCACATGGGTCATGCCCGGAGGGATTTCGTCGAGATGGTGGGTGACGAGGACGAGCGGTGCGGCGTCCATGCCGGTCGTCATGAGGGCGAGCGCCTGCACCAATTGCTCGCGACCACCGAGATCCAGGCGGGCGCTCGGCTCGTCGAGCAGAACGATGTCGGGATCGTTCATGATCGATCGTGCGAGGAGCACTCGTTGTTGTTCCCCCGATGACAACGAGGCGAATGATCGGTCCCACAAGTCGCCAACCGCCATGGTGTCGAGGCAGACGCGGGCACGATCTCGATCGTCATCGTCGTACGAATGCCACCATGGTTCGAGGGCGGCGTGGCGCGCGGTCATCACCACGTCGCGCGCCGACAACGTTCCACGGATCTCGCTGGCGAACGATGCCGAGACGTAGCCGATACGTCGCCGCAGGGTGCGAACGTCGGTGTCGCCGAGGGTCTCGCCGAGCACCGAAACCGTTCCTCGAGTCGGGTGGTCGTAGAGGGCGGCGATACGCATGAGCGTCGTTTTGCCCGAACCATTCGCGCCCACCACGAGCCAGCGTTCCTGACGCTCCACCGTCAGATTCACGTCGTTCACGATCGTTGCGCCGTCCCTGACGACCGTGATTCCGGACAGTGCGAGGCTCGCGACCATTGGTGAAGGGTACGACATCGACTCGGGGTCGAGGAGAATGATCGGCGGGGGAGAACCGCTGGTCAGCGAGGGTGACGGCCGCTGACCGTAACAGAACTGAAACGTCCGATACCCTGCTCGGGTCATGTTGAAGCGTCGGATCGGATCTCGTCCGTGGGGCACCCTGATGGTGTCGGCGGCCTTGGCTGTCGGGTCCATCGTCGCTTTGCCGGCCGCGACTTTGGCCACCCCGGCCGATTCGTCCGATGCGGCGGCCGAAAAAGCCGCCGCCGAGATTCAAGCCGCTCGCGACCGCGCGAACGCCGCCGCTGACGCTGCTTTTGCCGCTGAGTCTGCCCTCGATGCTCTGGACATCGAGGTGACGAACATCGAGATCGAACTGGCCGACCTGGAAGCCCGGTCAGGATCGTTGCAAAGCGGGGTCGAAGAAGTGGCCGTGCAGCGTTTCGTCAGCGGAGGTGGCGGAGGGATACCGCTTCTGAGCGGTCTCGATGGTCCGAGTGCGCAGGCCCAAGCCGACGTGTTGATCGAAATCGTCAGTGACACATCCCAGTCGACACTCGATGAGTACGACGCGCTGAGCAAAGAGTTGGCGGACAAGCGTCGGTCTCTCGAACGTGCCAAGGAAAAGCAGGCTCAAGCCATCAAGGACAACGAAGAGGCGCGCGCCAAAGCCTTGGCCGAGGTCGAACGGTTGAAGAAGATCGAAGCACAACGATTGAAAGACGAAAAAGTTCGAAAGATTCTCGAGGCCGCGCGACTGAAGGCACAGGCCGAGGCCATGGCACAGGCGGGCAACGTGTCGGGCAGCATTTTGAACACCGGGGCCGGCAACACGGGAGCTCGTCGTTCCGGTGCCGGGTTCTACGACAACGGTGTCTACGTCGACGGAAGCATCCTCTGTCCGGTGGCCGGTTCGGCGGGTTTCGGCGACACATGGGGTGCGCCACGTAGTGGTGGGCGTCGTCACCAAGGGGTCGACATGATGTCCTCCATGGGAACTCCGTTGGTGGCCGTGGTGTCGGGCGACATGTCGATCTCCGATCGCGGTGGAATCGCCGGCCGGGCGGTCTTCCTGCGAGGTAGCAATGGCAACAACTATTTCTACGCCCACCTGAGCGCCTTCGAAGGCGGATCTCGCTACGTCGAGCAAGGCGACATCATCGGATACGTGGGTGACACCGGGAACGCGCGGGGAACACCGCACCTTCACTTCGAAATTCATCCCGGACGAGGCAGCCCGGTCAACCCGTACCCCTCGGTGCGAGCCGCGTGCTGATTGTCGGGGCACAATGGGCGGATGTCCGCCGGTGATGTCGTCGAGGAAATCGCGGACGGTCTCCGTCGAACACTCGGCGCTTCGGTCACCGAACTTTCACGATTGAGCGGCGGAGCTTCTCGCGAAACCTGGCGTTTCGCGGCCGATGGCCGACCACTCATTCTTCAAAGACAACGCGCCGGGGACACTCGCGACATGTCGGTGGAGGCCGCGGTGTTGCGAGCCGCGTCGCGAGCGGCAGTTCCCGTGCCGGAATTGCTGGCGAGTGGTCGTGAAGAAGGGGGCGCCAGCTTCATGGTGTTATCCCTCGTGGAAGGCGAGACCATCGCCCGCAAGATTCTGCGCGACGATCGGTTCGCCGTGGCGCGCCGGAAATTGGTGCCCCAATTCGCGTCCGCCTTGGCGGCGATTCATTCCATCGACGCAGCCGAGGTGCCCGGACTTCCCACGACCGATCAGGTGGCGCAATATCGCCAAAGCCTCGACGACTTGAACGGACAATTGCAACAAGCGCACCCCACGTTCGAGTTGGCGTTCAGATGGCTGGAGCGGAATCGACCGACGACGGCGCGTCGTTGCGTGGTTCACGGCGATTTTCGGTTGGGCAACGTGATGGTGGGTGACGAGGGTTTGCGCGCGGTGCTCGATTGGGAGTTGTCGCACGTTGGCGACCCCATGGAGGACCTCGGATGGCTGTGCGTGCGCGCGTGGCGGTTCGGCTCCGAACATCCGGTTGCGGGCATCGGCGATTACGACACGCTTCTCGACGAATACCAGAAGGCGAGCGGGCTCCCGGCCGATCGTGACGCGTTGCGATGGTGGGAGGTTCTCGGAACCCTGAAGTGGGGGATCATGTGCATGTTGCAAGCCAGTGCCCACCTGTTGGGTTTCTCGCGAAGTCACGAACTGGCGGCCATCGGCCGGCGGGTGTGCGAGAACGAATACGACATTCTGTTGGCCCTCGAAG
>RHCK01000018.1 GCA_010030605.1 Acidimicrobiia bacterium | reverse complement strand
GCCTCCCAGAGCGTGGCCCAGCTCTCGTTCAACATTGCTCAGCCCTCGGGGACGAGATGCGGCTCGAGTATCGCAGTGTCGCGACCATCGGCGGTCAACCCCTCGCGGATGAACCGATCGATGTGTCGATGGATCAGTCGCATGCGCGCTTCTTGATACAGACCGAAGCTCACGGTCTTCTTCGCGCGCTTGGCCGTCATCTTCAGACCCAACTGCACCTTGGGAAGATTCTCCATGTCCTGTTCGAAAACATCGGCGAGACCGCCCATCCCTTCGGCTTCCTTCCACGACTGCTCCAGGCGGAGCATCTGCATCGGGGCGGGCTTGGGTCGCTCTTTGCCCTCGGGCACCGGAAGCATGCGCAACACGTCCATGTAGCACGAGTCGGGAGTGGGGCCGGGACGCCAGCGATACGTCAACGACTGACCGACGCCGGCCCACGGGGCGAACGCGGGGAACAAGTGATACAGATGGGCGTCGAGAATCTCCGAGTCCGACACTTCGGACAGGTCGATCTCGAACAGTTGTCCCATCACCGATCGGAACACGTCGGCCACCACTTCACGCGCCGTCTTGCCATCGGGAACTTCCACCGATCCGCGCGTGGCTCGCGCCGAGAAGGCCAAGTAGGCGTCGGCGACCTGCTGTTCGCTCAGCGAACCGAGGTGCGGACTTTGAATACCGAAACCGTTGACGAAACGGGTCACGTACGGCGAATCGGGCCAGATGGAATATTCGCTGTTGGCGTCGCCCGCGAACTCGAGAATCTGCGGATGCGTGGCGATGACGTGGTACCCCTCGGCGAAGGCCTCCATGCACACCTTCCAGTTCGCGGGAACTTCCTTCACCGCGTGGAACGCCTTGTATCGCTTCTCCATGGCGAAATCCCGACCGAAGTGTTCGATCAACTTGCTCGCCACCTTCTCGAACGGCGGCGCATCGGGATCGAGGTTCACGAAGACGAAGCCGCACCATTCGGCAACCTGGGCCTGCGGAAGACACGAGTCGGGCTTGTTCCACACTTGCGGAAAGTCCCACTCGGCGGGAAGCTCCGCCAGGTTGCCATCGAGGTCCCAACGCCATCCGTGGAACGGACAGCGAAATGACGCCACGCGGCCGGACTCGGTTCGCAACTTCGTGCCGCGATGCAGACACGAATTGTGATACGCCCGAATGGACCCGTCTTTCGTACGGGTGACGATGACCGATTGATCGGCCACGTCGTACACCACGTGATCGCCGGGTTGCGCCAACTCATCGACGGTGCAGGCCATCTGCCACGTGCGAGTCCAGAGGTACTCGTTCTCCAACGCCGCGAAGTCGTGCGACGTGTACCGCGACTTGGGGATGTCGGCGGCCCCTTGAGGAACGTACGAGTGGTCCTTCAAGGACTCCGGCACCCGTCGTGTGTCGGCGGCCAGAAGATCCTGGACGCTCGGCCCGTTACTGCGTGCTCCTCCGATGTCGGATTCGATTGCCGTCATGTCATTCCCCCCACTCGATCGAACCTGTTAGTTCGACGTCTCATCGAACATCTTCTTCGCCGTCCCGTAATCAGCCTTGCCGTTCGGTGCCCGCGGAACCGTGGCCACGAAGACCAACTGCTTGGGCACCTTGTAACTCGAGAGTTTCGTCTTGGTGTAGGCGATCACATCGTCTCCCGTGGGTTGGGTCTGACCCGCGGCCACGGACGCCACGCCCACCACTCGCTGACCGAACTTCTCGTCGGGTACGCCGAAGACCAGACAATCGGCAACCGCCGGATGCGTCTTGACCGCTTCTTCCACCTCTTCGGGGAACACCTTTTCGCCCGCGGTGTTGATGCAGTTCGATCCGCGACCCAGAAGGGTGATCGTGCCATCGGCTTCGACCACCGCCATGTCGCCCGGGAAGCTGTAGCGAACTCCGCCCACCTCGCGGAACGTTCGCGCCGACTTCTCCGGGTCTTTGTAATAACCGATGGGGATGCCGGGGCCGCTCACGCCGACCATTCCCTGTTCACCCGATCCGGGAACGACTTCGAGTCCCGTCTCGAGGTTGATGACCTTGGTGGTGGGCATCGCACCGAACTTGGCGGTCGTGTTGACGTTCTCCTTGGTAGCCATGGTCTGACCCATGCCGCCTTCGCTCGAACCGAGAATGTCCATCACCGCCGCACCCGGAATGAATTCGAACAACTCCGCCTTCACCTCGGCCGAGAACATCGCCCCGGTGGACACGATGGTGGTCACCGACGACGTGTCGAACGGACGACCACTCTCGGCTTGGGTGCGCAACGCCTGAACCATCGGTCGGGCGAACGCATCCCCCACGATGACGAGCGTGCCGATGCGATGGCGCTCGACCGCTCGGAACAGTTCGGCGGCATCGAAACTGCGACCTTCGAGCAACACCACCTTGCCGGCCACGAGGTGCGGAAGCAGCGCACCCAGCCAGACACCCGTGCCGTGCATCAACGGACAGCAGGGCGTCGCCGTGGGCTGACCGAGACCATGAACCATGCGCGTGAGTGCCGTCACCTCGTCGACGTTCTGCAACGGCGGGCGACCCATGGGCCCGGTGTAGAAGCCGAGGAATCCCGCGGTGAAGTTGCCCATCGCGTACATCACGCCCTTGGGCATGCCGGTGGTGCCTCCGGTGTACAACATGTAGAGGTCGTCGAGACCTCGCTCGATGCGTGGCGCCGGGTCGTGGGCATCGATGACCGAATCCCATGACACCGATCCGGGCACTCCGGCCGACGGTCCGTCGGCCACCTCGATGAGCAGCTTCAACTTGCCGAGCCGATCCTTCACCCGACCGATGCGGTCACCGAGGCTCGAGTGGTACACCACCGCTTCGCAGTCGGCGTTGTCGAGCAAATACAACAACTCGTCGTCGAGGTATCGATAGTTGACGTTGACCGGAGTGATGCGTTGCTTGAACGCGGCGTACTGGGTGGTCAAGTACTCGGGGCAGTTGTACATGAACATGCCCACCTTCGATTCGCGGGCGAGACCGTGTGCGGCGAACGCGGAGGCCAGACGCGCCGCCATCGAGTCGTACGCGGACCACGTGATCTCGCGATCCCCGTACGCGATCGCCACCGCGTCGGGGAACGCATCGGCGTGAGCTTCGAAGATGTTCGGATACGTCAACATGACCATGACTCCCCACGATGCCGGTCGGGAATGACTCCCGGTACGAAAGTGCACCCCATTGTGATTGCTTCCCCGCACTCCATGCTGTCACCTCCGTACTAGACGGAACTAACCCGACGGTCAATAATGGATTCATGACCGCTCTCGACCCTCGTCCCGCCCGTTCACCCGGGGTCAGCTATCAGGATCTCCTCGATGCCGACACCCACCCGGTGCCCGACGTCCTGCGGCTGGAGTCCCCTCGGTTCCTCGGCGATCAGGACATTCCGATCGACCGGTACATCTCCCGCGAGTGGCATGAACTGGAAAAGGAGTATCTCTGGAAGCGCGTGTGGCAGTTCGCCTGCCGCGAGGACCATATCCCCGAGGCCGGTGACTACATCGTGTACGACATCGCCGGATTGTCCTACATCGTCGTTCGTCAACCCGATATGTCGATCAAGGCCTACCCGAACGCCTGCCTGCACCGCGGACGACGCCTGAAGGATTACGACGGTCACTGCTCGGAACTACGTTGCCCCTTCCATGGCTTCGCCTGGGCCCTCGACGGTGCCTTGGCCGACGTGCCCGCGCGTTGGGACTTCCCGCACGTCGACGAACGCTCGGACGACTTCCAACTTCCCGAATGTCGGGTTGGCACCTGGGCCGGGTTCGTGTTCATCAACCCCGACCCCAACGCCGAGCCGCTCGAGGATTTTTTGGGCGGCATTCGCGAGCAGTTCGATATTTGGAAACTCGAGGATCGGTACGTCGAGACTCACGTGACCCGTGTGATCAACGCCAACTGGAAGATCGCCCAGGAAGCGTTCAGCGAGGCGTATCACGTCAACGCCACGCATCCGCAGATTCTCTATTACCTCGCCGACACCAACTCGCAAGTCGACATCTGGGACAACTTCTCGCGAGTGATCACCGCCGGCCTCAGCACCAGTCCCCTTCTGTGGTACCCCGTCGACGAGAACACCATGATGCGCTCGATGCTCGACGTTCGCGAGGATCAGGAGAGTCCGATGCAGGTTCCCGAGGGTGGCTCGGCTCGTGCCATCGCGTCTCACGCCGCACGCGAACGGTGGCGCGCCGCGGTCGGCTCGCGCGTGGACACCATGAGCGACTCCGAAATGATGGACAGCATCGACTACACGGTCTTTCCGAACTTCCATCCGTGGGGTGCGTTCAACCGCATCGTGTACCGCTTCCGCCCGAACGGCGACGACCACCGATCGGCGATCATGGAAGTCCTCTTCCTTTCGCCCTATTCGGGAGAGAAGCCCAAGAACGCCCCCATTCGACACCTCGGAGTGGACGAACCGTTCACCGACGAACCGGGGCTCGGAATGTTGGCCAAGGTTTTCGAGCAGGACGTGTTCAACATGTCGAAGGTGCAGCTCGGTTTGGAAACCACGCGAAAGCCCGGAATCACGTTGGCGAACTACCAGGAATCCAAAGTCCGTTGGTTGCACCAGCGGCTCGGCGAATTCATCGACGAGGGACGAAAGGCGGCCCAGTGATGCTCGGCATCGTTCACCCTTTCTCGAAAGCCCTCTACGAACAGGACGGCAACGGAAACATCCGCGTGTCCAAGGACGGCAAGTGGGGCATTTTCCGTGTGAACGGTCAGCACGTCGAGGGCGAGATTCGCGAGTGCGACCCACAGCTGTGCGGATGGGTCGGTGGACCCCAGGTGGCGAACCATCGTGTGTCCGCCAGCCCGCGCGCCAAACAATGATCGCTCCGAACACGATTCATCCGAAGGGAAAGCAATGATCGACCCGAGTGTGATGCCCGCGAAGCTCGCGGCTTTTCTCTCCAAGCACGGCGGACAGAGCGCCACCGTGACCGCCTACGAGCCCATGACCGGTGGGTACAGCCGTCTCATGGCCCGCGCTTCGGTCACCTGGGCCGACGGACGCTCGGAGCAATTGGTGCTGCGCGGCGATCCGCCTCCCGGCAAGGCGATGATGGAAACCGATCGCGCCACCGAATGGGCTCTTCTCAGCGCGCTCGGTCGCGCCGAGAGCATCCCCATGCCCAAGGCTCGTTACTTCGACGCCACCGGCGAGGAGTTGGGGACCAAGTGCATCGTTCTCGATTTCGTCGATGGACGTTCGCTGCAATCGCACATCAACGAATGCGAACCGGGCAACTACGGACGACACACGTTCGATCTGGTCGACACCATGGCCCGCGTGCATTCGATCGATCCGAACGACGTTGGTGATGCGATCGCTCGACCGAACGATTGGTCGAGCTACCTCAGCGGTCTGATCGATCGGTTCCGTCAGGCCGACCGCGCGCACGCCGAATCGAATCCGTTCCTGCGCTACGTGGCCGAATGGCTCGATGCCAACAAACCCGCGCCACTTCCGCTTCGTATCGTGCACAGCGACTTCCAACCAGCGAACATCATGGTTGGTGCCGACGGATCCCATCAGGTGATCGACTGGGAACTCACCCATATCGGCGACCCCCGCGAGGATCTCGGCTACTACGCCGTCTACTCGGCCTCGTCCGGACCGAGCCTCATCATGAACGATCCGTTGGCGTTCCTCGCTCGCTATCGCGAGAAGACGGGCTTTGGTGAGGACACGGTGAACCTGGCCACGTTGGGATTCTTCTCGTCGTTGGCTGCCATCTCGGTGTACGCCCAGATCCTGGCCGGAGCCGCCGCGATGTCGAAGGGTCTGAACTCGGGAATCATGACCACCTACACCTTGAACGCCCTCACCGTCGGACACGCCAACTTCATGGGCGGCTGCATCGCCCCCACCATCTGAATCGGAGACGAACATGTTGTCCAAGCCCACCACCCAACAAGTCCTGCTCGATTGTCGACGCGAGTTGCTCGAGGTCATCGATCCCGCGGTCTCGGATCCGACGGTCAAGATCGCCATCCAAATGCTCGAGAACGTCTTGCGCAACTGCGCCGAACGTTCGGCCCACGAGATCGCCTGGATGCGCGACGAGTCCAACCTGATGGTCGGCTACGCCCGCGACGTGAAGAGTTCCGTCGGTTCGACTCCGGAGATCGATGCCGCCCTGGCCGCGTACGACGCCGGTGACAACACCTCGCTCGACCTCGATGCCGTCAGCGATTCTTATAGTCGCGCCGGCGAGTGTTTGTCGGTGGCGATCGAAAGAGTCTTCGCGGTCGGCAACACCGAACTTCATCTTCGTGGCCGCGACATTCTCGCCCTGCGCCTCGCGAACGAGGACGCCATCAAGGGTGAGTGGGCTTTCGTCGGCCGCGGCTGAGACCTCTCATGACCATTCGCCTCCAGGTCGTGACCGGTGGGCACCCCTTCGTGGCCCAGGATTTCTTCGCGGTCTTCGATTGGCTCGCCGCCTGCGAGGACGTGCACTGGGAGGCCACGAACACACCGACGTGGTCCGATGACGAGAGTGCTCGTCCGGATGCGATCCTTTTTTACGACATGCCCGGTCTTCTCTTCACCGGGGGTGGCGATCCTCCGGTGACCTTGCCCGAACCCACCGCCGAACAACGATTGGTCTTCGACCGACTGCGCGAGGCTGGTGTGGGTTTGGTGTTCATGCATCACGCCGTCGCCAGCTGGCCGGCGTGGGATGGATTCGCCGACATGGTCGGAGGACGTTTTCACTACCAGCCAGCGACGCTTCGAGGCGTTCACTATCCCGATTCCGGATACGTCTTCGACGTGGAGCACACCATCGACGTCGTCGATCCGACTCATCCGATCTGCGAGGGGTTGGGGGACTCGTTCTCCTTGACCGACGAGCTGTACTGCTCCCCCGTCTTCGAGGACGAGGTCATCCCACTCATGCGAACTCGTTTCCCCGTCGACGATCCCCGTCGCTTCTATTCGGCCGATCAGGCGATTCGTGGTCGTCGCAACAGCAACGAGGGTTGGACCCATCCAGCCGGAAGCAATCTCGTTGCCTGGGTGAAGCGATTCGGTGACGCGCCGCTGGCGTACATCCAGTTCGGTGACGGTCCGGTCACCTATCGCGACGACAATTTCCGTCGTGTGGTGCGCAACGCGGTGCTGTGGGCCGCATCGTCGCAAGCGCGCGACTGGGCGCGCAACGGCTGATCAGGACCAGCTGTCCCAGCGCACGAACTTCTCGGCCGGGACGCGCGACGCCAACTTGAAGTCGGTGCCCACGGTGTAGGCGATCGGGAACAGTCCGGCTTGCGTGTACTTGTCGAACGGAATGCCCAACAGTTCGGCGGCTTCCTTCTCGTGCGGAAGATGGAGGGTGGTCCATGCCGAACCCAAACCGCGTTCGCGCAAGGCCAACATGAAGCTCCAGACCGCCGGCAACAGCGATCCCCACGCCGACGCCTGACCGAACGTGGGAGTGCCGGCATCGAGACGACCGGCGATCAGCGGGATCATGAGCACCGGAACCTGATCGAGCACTTGAGCCAGATGCATCGACGAATCGACGATGCGCTCCCCTTGCGCGTCGCGCTTGGGACGATTGGGATCGTTCACGTAGGGGTAATAGTTGGCCCGATACATCTCGGCCAACGCGGTCTTCTTCGCTTGATCCTCGACGAACAACCAACGCCAACCTTGCATGTTGGAGCCGGTCGGCGCCTGGTGGGCGATCTCGACGCATTCCATCAGCACCTCTCGCTCGACCGGCTTGGTGAGATCCAGTCGCTTGCGCACCGCACGCGTGGTGGTGAGCACCTCGTCGGCGGACAATCCGAGTTTCATGGCCATGGTGGTCTCCTGTCTTTGGATCCGGGAATTCGGATACGTCACGCGTTCTTGGCTTGGGCGGCCATCCACTCGGCGGTCGCCTTGCCCATCTTGGCTCCGTCGTATCCGATTCGTTGGGTCGGAGTGACCTCGATGATCACCCGGCGGGGCGAATCGAGGAACTTGGCGAACGTGTCGCGACGCACTTCGTCCGAACCCATGATGGCTTCGGCCAATTCCGGATAGAACCAGGCCTTGGTCGCGTCGTCGTCGTGAAGCGTGCACGTCCCTTTCCAGGTGATGGCCTTGTTGCGCGGGAGTGGCGATCCCGTCGAGGTGACCACGACGCACACTCGCGGATCACGACGGATCGCCGAGATGCGCGCGCGCTGACTGGACGCGGTCAACCAGAACGAACCCTTGCGCCACACGTACGACATGATGACGCCCACCGGCCAACCTTCCTTGTTCGACCAAATGAAGGTGCACTCGTTGTGCGCGAGGAGCAACTTCTCCTCCATGTCCTCGTCCAATCCGTAGACGGTGACGTCCTCGTAGTTCTCGGGATGTTCGGCCATGACTTCCTCCATGTCGTTCGAACTCTGGTTCACAGAGTGTTTCTCGGGTTGTTGCGTGTCTCAGGATTTTTCTCGGGGCAGGAACTGACCCGTGTTCGCCGTGATTCCCCCATCGACGGGAACCACCGCACCGGTGACGAAACTCGCGCTCTCCGAGGCCAAGAACGCGATGACCGCCGCCACTTCGTCGGCTCGCCCCCACCGTTGCATCGGAACGGCGCGACGAAGACCCTCGTACACCGGGGGAACGGATTTGATTCCGGTCGTCATCCCGGTTTCGGTCGGTCCGGGACACACGACGTTCACCGTGATGCCATCGACGGCCAGGTCGAGCGCCGCGCCCTTGGCCAGATTGATGACCGCCGCCTTCGACGTGTTGTACGGCCACATGTTCGGATCGGCGGCGATTCCGGATGTCGACGCAGTGACGACGATGCGACCACCACCTCGTCGGCGCAAGGCTGGGACGGCTGCCCGAATACCGAGCAACACCGCGCGAACGTTGACCTCCATCGTGCGATCGAACTGTTCGATGGGCATCTCGAGAATGTCACCACTGCACGGCATGCCGGCGTTGAGAACGATCGAATCCAGCCCACCGAACTCGGCGACCGCCAGTTCGACGGCTCGCTGATTCACATCGGGATCGGTGACATCTCCGGCGACCACCCGCACACCATTCATCGTTTCCACGTCGTCGAGAGCGGTTCCGGGCCGATCGACCACCACCACGTTTCCACCCGCGGCGACCAGGGCCTCCACGGTGGAACGTCCGATACCGGACGCACCGCCGGTCACGACGGACACCCGCGCGGAGGCAGAAGAAGAAATCGACGGACTCGTCATGAGCGAACACTAGACACGGGGACTCGTCCGATTCGTCACTTTGGGGATCGGACGGTCCAGCGAATGGGAAGCGTGGTGAGACCACGAAGGATGAACGGCTGATTCACCTTCACCTCTCCCGTCAGTTCCACCGTTTCGAAGGTGTCGATCATCCATCGCAACGCCAGTTGACCTTCGCGACGCGCCAACACGTTGCCGATGCAGTGATGCACCCCCCATCCGAATGCAAGGTGCGGCCGCGAACCGGGTCCGAATCGATCGAAGTCGATCGTGTCCGGTTCGTTCCACACTCGCGGGTCACGATTCGCCGCGGCGAACAACAACTGCATCTTCGTTCCCGGCGCGATCGTTTCGCCGCGCACCTCGCACTCGCGACTGTTGGTGCGGAACAGACCCTGCACCGGAGAGTCGTAGCGCAGGAATTCCTCGACGGCCCACGGGATTCGCTCGGGATCGGCCCGCAACTCGTCCACCAACCGAGGTTGGGTGATCAACCGATACAACATCAGACTCAACAAACTCGCGGTCGTTTCGTGTCCGGCCACCAGCACTTGTTGGCACAGGCGACGAACCTCGCCGTACGCCAGATCTCCGGCCAGATGGGCGCGCGTCAGCACGGTGACGAGATCGTCGGGCGGCTCGCCTCCTGCTTCGATGATCGTGCGCCGCTCGACCACGAGATCGTCGACGAGAGCGTAGATGCCCTCGTTCGCTTTCTCGACCAATCGCAGGTCTCCCCCACCCAGTCCGTTCACGATGTCATCGGACCAATGCCCGAACTGGTCGCGATCCTCGGACCGAATTCCGAGCATCTCGGCGATCACGATGGCCGGAAAGGGAAACGCGAACAACCGAACGAAGTCGCCGGCACCGTCGGCGGAGAACGCGTCGTCCCACAACTTTCGACCGATCTGCTCGACGCGGGGCGCCAACGACTGAACGGCGGCCGGTCGAAATCCGTCCTGTAACACCTTGCGTTGCCGACGATGATCGGGATCGTCGGCCGAACCGAGCACTCCACCCGTCTGATGGAACACGCCGGGTCCGGAACCGTTCTGCCACAGCTCCGGGTCGGTGACCATCGACAACACGTCTTCATGACGACTGACGACGAAGAACGGCGGATCGAACGATTCCTCGCGATGGATCGGACATCTCTCGATGAGGTGGTGATGACCCACCGAGGGTTCGAGATCGTTGGCATGTTCGAGGTGCGAGTACGACATGCTCACCCCAGGAGTCCGGACATCGAGTCCTTGATCGCCACGATGGCGCGACCCTGCGCCTCGGCATCGTCGGACACCGCGTCGGTCAAGCCGACGAGGACCGTGAGGATGTAGGCGAAGACGATCGCTCGACGTTCGGGAGAAATCTCCCCGGTCGACACCCCGACCTCCACCATGTCGGCGAAGAAACGCTCGCGTTGGCGACTACGGGGCTCGACGGACACCCGCATTTCGGGATGTCGTCGCGCATCCACGCGGACGGCCCCGAGAAAACGGGCCACCGACGGGTCGGTCTTGTTCAACTCGTGGGCCACGTCGAGGACCGAGGTGAACTGATCGGCGAACGTGCCACGCCCGACGATGGCCTCACTGAAGCGCGAATACACCAGATCCTGCGTGTACTCGTGCACCGCCAGGTACAGGTCCAACTTCGACCCGAAGTAGTGATACAGCGCCCCCGGGGTGACACCCGATCGGGAGGCGATCTCACGGTTGGTGGCCATTTCGTAGCCGAGCACCGAAAATGTCTCTCGGGCGATCTGCAGGATCACGCGCCGGGTGTCGGCCGAATCGGTGTCAGGAGGACGACCGAGGCGCCTGACGGTTTCCCGATGCACCACGTGCAGTTTCGCCCCCTCCGGTTTCCCCACGGGGACGAGTATGACCGAATCGTCCCGTTTCGATCGGGTCGAGCGTTCCCGCGCCGCGACAGTTCCCCGCCCACGGTGCGAATACTGATCGCGGGGTCAATTACGGTGGCGTCGTGGCCGCGAACACCGATTCCGTTACTCCTCCGTCCCTGGAAGAGTTCACCAAGACCGCCCGCGCATGGCTGGAAGCCAACGCCGAGTACCGCACCGGCGGGAGCGACGAAAAAGAACTGGTGTGGGGTGAAGGCGAGTTCTCCGTCTCGGTGTTCCATTCGCTCACGTTCGAGGAAGAAAAGGCGTTGCTCGAACGCGGCAAGGCCTGGATCCAGAAGAAGGCCGAGCGCGGATACCACGCGATCACCGCGCCCGTGGAATACGGCGGGCTCGGATATCCACGCGAGTACTCACGCGCGTTTTCGAAGTTGGAGTCGCAATTCGTCACCCCGACCGGTCACGAAACCTTGAGCGTCACCGTCGGCCTCATTGCACCCACCATCAACCTCTACGGAACTCCGGAGCAAAAGGCCCAGTTCGTCGGCCGAT
>RHCK01000170.1 GCA_010030605.1 Acidimicrobiia bacterium | reverse complement strand
GTAGCTGATGATGGGGTTGCCGTCGGCACCGATGGCGATGGAGGTGCCAGCTCCGTTATTGGTAACACTGTCGATCGTGCTGACGGTGGCGGTGGTGCAGGTGGGGTTATCGCAGGCGGCGACTTTGAGACTTCCGTTGGTGAGGTCCCAATAGCTGATGATGGGATTACCGTCCAGACCGATGGTGATGGAGGTGTAGCGACCGACATCTCCGGTGCTGTCGATCGTGTTGGGTGCCGATGCAACGACCGGGTGATAGAGGTCGGAGTTGTCGGCTTTGCTCGCGAGTCCGGTGTCGACTTGTGCTTTGGTGTAGTACCGGTCGTCGTGATCGTGATCGACGTAGTAGCCGGCGATGTCCACGATCAGGTCGGCGGTGCCGTGAACGTGAAGACAGATCGAACCGTTGGCCGACGTGGTGACGTTCAGAGCATTGGCGATGTCGACACCGTTCTCGAAATTCAACGACGAAGCGTTCGGCGGACTGTCGCTACTCGAGGTGCACGGATACGCGGTGACGAATCCGTAGTTTCCGTTCTTGCGGGTGCTCGTGGCGGTGATGTTGATGGCCACGGCGGTGGCGTCAGTGGGCACGATTTGGTAGCTCGTACCGTCGACGACCGTGATCACACCTTCCACCACGAGTCGCCGGGTGTCATCGACGATTTTGCTGCTGTTGCGGGTGTCCAGAATGCGCACCGGGTTCACCGCCACGTACACCGCTCGATTGCCCGTGGAAACGACTGCGTTCACCACGCCGAATCCGCCGGCCCCGAGAGCCACTGCACACGCCGCGCCAAGCGCCGCCCACCTGGTTCGCCACCCATTGGTTGACTTCATGCCACACCTCCGTCAGCCCAGAGAGTAACAATTTATAGAAGCGATCGTGTAAGAAATCACAGTTTCTGTGCAGGTGGATCCGTGGTTGACCCGAGGTCAGCGGCTGAAGTGGCTGATGGACTCGGCCATCACGTCGAAGGCGGCCGCGGCATCCACGGTCATCAACACGTCGCAGTTGCCGGCCTTCACTTCGCGCAAGTCGCGCTCGTCGATCAGCGTCATCCCTCGGGTGTGGGTGCCGTTCAACTCGATCACCACGTGGGCGTTTTTGCGGGTGAACAGTTGTGGATGGGTGAGGACCATCACGGCCAACGGGTCGTGCACCGCGCCACCGTCCATGCCGTGATGACGACTCATATACATATTGGTGAAGAACTGCATCAAGTCACCCATCACGTGCGCCAGCTGTCCGGGCATCGCCTTCACCTTGTCGATGCGTGGCTGAGTGGCGCGGAACTGATGTGTCACGTGCAAGCCGGCCATGATCAACGGACCGCCGTAGCGGTACACGACGTCGGCGGCTTCGGGATCGACCCAGATGTTGAACTCGGCGGCGGTCGTGCGGTTACCGAACGTTCCGCCGCCCATCAAAGAGATACCGGCGATGCGCTTGGCGATGTCGGGCGCCAATCGCAGTGCCATCGCGATGTTGGTCAACGGCCCGGTGGGAACGAGCCACGCACCTTCGTTCGCGCGCACGGTGTCGATGATGAAGCCCACGGCGTCGTCGCCGTCGACGGTGCTGGTGGGTGCGGGAAGGTCGGCGCCGTCCAATCCACTCTCGCCGTGCACGTAGGTGGCGTATTGCGGTTCGGCCACGATGGGACGCACGGCCCCCTGGTGCACCGGCACCTTCAGACCCAGCAAGTCCTTCATCACCAACGCGTTGTGAGTGGTGGACTCGATGGGTGCATTGCCGGACACGGTGGTGATGCCGAGGATGTTGGTGTGTCGTGCCGCGACGATGATCGCCAGCGCGTCGTCATGGCCGGGGTCGCAGTCGAGGATGATCGAGGGTGCGGTGGTCATCGGAGTCCTTTCGATTCAGACAAGCAGGGTTCCGGAGTCATCGAGTCGCACGGTTCGGCCAACCCATTCTCCGTCGCACATCGCGCCAGCCGTGTCGCGATCTTCGCTGATGCCCCATGCGCGCGTGCCGTCGGCGCGCAGACACGACGCGATCGAACGTTCGGGATTGCCATCACGATCGTGCATCACGGTGTAGGCCTCGATGCTCACGGCTCCGGCCGAGGCGCCGACATCCACCACGTTCCGTCGCGGTAACGCGTCGATCTCCGCTTGCGGATACGCGTGGCGGAATCCGTGCGTCGGTGGAGTGGTGGAGTACACACCGAAGGCGTGCTTGGTGGCGTATCCACCGTTGCCCCACACCAACGCCTTTTCGTTGGTGCGCTGTCGCAGTTCGCCCACCACCGTGGCAACGGCGTGCATCACGTAGTTGTTCCACGGTCCGCCGGCGAACGACAAGCCGCCGGTGCGCGTGAGTTGGCGGTCGAGTGAGAGTCCCAACGACATGGCCCCCAATTGCACGGCCGATGGGAAGCATGAATACAGATCGACGATGTCAATCTCATCGATGGACGTTTCGGCCAACTCGAGAGCGAGACGTCCGCCCAACTTCACCGCGGGTGTTTCGGAGAAGGTCATGCGCTCGCTGATGTACTTGTGCTCGTGACAATCGGTTCCGGCGATGGGGAACACCCACTTGTCGCGAGCGATACCCAATCGTTCCGCGGTGGCGACCGAACACATGATGATGGCCGCCGATTGGTCGACGTCGTTGTTCGAGTTCATCACCTTCGTGTACGGCAGACCGATCATGCGGTTGCGCGGTCCGGTGGTGATGATTTCTTCGGGTGACATTTCCTTGCGGATCCAGGCGTACGGATTGCCCGCGGCGACCTTGCTGAACCCCGACCACAGTCGTCCGAGGTGGGCGTTGTGCTCGTCGATGCCCCGACCGGCCGCCGCCCGCAGTGCCGTTTCGAACATGGGATACACCTGAATGGGCGCCACGATGCGTCGCGACAGTTCGTACTCGTGGTTCATCACCAGGTCTTCGCCCATGATGCGCGACGGGGCGACGTCCTCGGGAACCACGGGCCACGGCAGATCGATGTTGGCCGCTCGCGCGCGCTTGCGCGTGCGCGATGTTTCGCCACCGCACAAGATCACCAGATCGACGTCACCGTTTTGAATCTCGACCGAGGTGGCGTTGATGAGCGATTGAGTGCTGTTGCCACCCATGGTGGTGGCCACGGTTTCGTTGGTGCTGATGCCCAACTCGTCGGCGATGAAGCGCGCCGGATCCCGGTAACGCCACGACAAGAAGCTGACCACGCGAATCGAATCCACGTTCGGCACCGCCGACAATCCGGCGTCGGAGGCGGCCGCACGGATGGCTTCGGCGATGAAGGGAACGGGAGCGAGGGCCGCCAACGGGTCGTCGATGCGTTGAAGTTGCTGTCCGACGCCGACGATCACGGGGGTGCGGGGATCGAGAGCCATTCGGGAAAGTTACCCGAGGTGGTCGGGCGCCGACGAGAGCGCGTCGGTTCCGGTCGCTGAATTAGGGTGCGTTCATGTCCGCACCGTCACTGCGCATCGCCATCGGCTCCGATCACGCGGGCTACGACCTGAAGCAACATCTCGTGGCCTTTCTCACCGCGGCCGGTCACGTGGTCGATGATCAGGGAACGCATTCCACCGAGAGTTGCGACTATCCGCCCATCTGCGCCGGAGTGGGGAGAACCGTGCGTGATGGTCGGGCCGACTTCGGAATCGTGATGGGCGGCAGTGGTCAAGGCGAGCAGTTGGCCGCCAACAAAGTGCGTGGAGTGCGTGCCGCGTTGTGCAACGACCTGTACACCGCGCGCATGGCGCGATCGCACAACGACGCGAACGTGTTGTCCATCGGCGCGCGCGTCGTGGGCATCGGACTCGCTGAGGAAATCGTCACAACGTTTCTTTCCACGGCTTTCGAGGGGGGTCGCCACGCTCGACGAGTGGCACAATTGACCGAACTCGAGAACGAGTTCTGACCCGCAGAAAGCCACCATGCCTTTCCCCTCCGACACCGACCCCGATCTCGAGATCGAACGACTGCTTGCCGACGAATTCGTTCGTCAAACCACCGGCTTGCAATTGATCGCCAGCGAGAACTTCACCTCGCCGGCCGTCATGCACGCGGTGGGCAGCGTTCTCACCAACAAATACAGCGAGGGCTATCCGGGCAAGCGTTATTACGGTGGCAATCAGGTGGTGGACTCGATCGAAGCCATCGCCATCGAGCGCGTGAAGTCGCTTTTCGGTGCCGAACACGCCAACGTGCAACCGCACTCGGGTGCGAACGCGAACATGTGCGCG
>RHCK01000169.1 GCA_010030605.1 Acidimicrobiia bacterium | reverse complement strand
AGTACACCCTCTCGATTCGAGCCGGCGTGATCCGACACGTCGAGTCCTTGCTCGAGCGCGTCGAGTAGCGCGGTGGCCCGAGAGGTGAGTCTCATGACGCGCAATGGTGAACCGGCGACCAGAGTCTCACCATCCGACGACGAGCGACGCCACCAGGACGAGTCGATCACGAATCTCACGGTCGAACCCGGTGCCAGAGATGAATCGAACTCGACAATGACTCTTCCCAGTCGTCGAGCAACGCGAGGCCATGCGTGGCGTCGGCCCCACGGGGATCACCGAGCACCCCGTTCGGGCTCGCGGCCCGCACACCGCTCTCGCGCATCAGATCGAGAAGCTGATCCAAGGGTTCGGTCACACCTTTCACGGCGCGGTCCATGCGCACGCGACTCGGATCGATGGCCAGCATCACCGATGTTTCGGTGTGACCGGCGTGCGTGTCGTGCGAATCCGTCGTCGTCGGTGACCAAGCCATCGCCCGTCGACCCTCGAAGCGAATGATCTCCATGGCATCGTGAATTGCTTGGGCGTTTCCTCCGTGCCCGTTCACGAACACGACTCCGTCGGCCCAGTCACACGAGCGAGCGATCTCGACGAGAACCTTGGTCGTCGTCTCACGGCCGATCGAGATTGTTCCGGGAAAATCACCGTGCTCACCGCTGTTGCCGAAGGCGATTGGATCCGTCGGAAACAGAGGAATATCGGTGAGTCGTTCGACGACGCGACGGACCAACTCGACCGCGATCACGGTGTCGGTATCGAATGGCAGATGGGCTCCGTGTTGCTCCCATGATCCGACGGGCACGATGACGATCGGTCGACGGTCGACCACGTCGGCACTCGTCATCCACGCCTCGGACATGGATCCATCTTGCCGTGTGACGGGCTATTCGTCGCCAATCGCGACGAACATTCCTCCGCGACTACCCACGTAGATTCGTCCGTTCCACATGACCGGCGTCGACTCGATGTTGCCGGACAACTTCACTTCCCACAGTTGGACGGGCTCGGCACCGGTCAGCGACCATGCTCGAAGAGTTCCGGTGGCGTCGCCCAGAATCAGGGTGTCATCCACCACGAGTGGTGAACTCAGGTTCGGCCCGCCAACTTTCAATGTCCATACGATCGCACCCGTCGCTCGATCGACTCCGTACACCTTTCCGGGTTTGGTCGGCCAGATGACGATGTTGTCGTGAAACGCCGGGGTGCTCCAAGTGCCGGAGTCGACTCCGGAGTTCACGTCGACTCGCCAGACAACGGGATCCGCCCCGTCGGCGGTGATTCGCGGATCGACTTTGAGGAATTGACCAACCTCACGCGCTCGAGCGTTGTTGCGATCGACCTCGACGCCGACGTAGAGGTAACCCTCCTCATCGATGACCGTCGTGGCATCACTGTCATCGCCGGTCCAGTATCGGAAGACGCGATTCACTTCGCCGACTCCGGTACGCACACTCGAAATGTCCCAGCCCTGCAGCAAACCTCCACTGCTGTTGAGATAAGCAGTGTCGCCGTACACGGCCACGGCCGACTCCAGACTGACGCGATCGTCCCCGAGATCGCGGAGCAATTGATCGTCGAAGCCCGGAACACGAAATGTCTCGACCGGGTTCACGATGACCGAACCATCGGTGGCGTAACCACGATTCAACTTGAATCCGAAGAACCATGAGTTCTCGCCACCCTCGATGAGAGTGTCGTTCAGAATCAATGGCGCGGCATCCCAATCGTTGTTCCACCGCCGTCCTTCGATGCGACCATCGAAGCTCCAGAGTTCGCGAGGCTCGTTTCCATCGAACGCGATGACGCGCAACATGTTGTCGCGAGAGCCGTGATAGATCAGGGGATATCCATCCGGATCGACGGTGACCGTTCCTTTGGCGATGTCGCCGGTGGGAAACGGCGGGATGATGTCCTCGCCAGTCATCGCATCGACGAAATGGATCTTGTAGTCGTAGGCACCGAACACGACCCACGTCCGCCCGTCACGTTCGAAGATCGCCGGCTGGCCCACCCATCCGGTTCCGCACCACGTGCGCACCTCGCCGTATTCGCTCGACTCCCCGCACATTCGTTGATTCGGGTAGCTCCACAACACTCGTGGTGCCGAGGGCACCGGTCCGGTTCCGTTGAACGTGCGCGTCGGATTCCCCTTGAACGTGAGAACTCCGTTCACCGTCGAACCCCACGGCTGGCCGACCGATCGCGGATCGACCAACGGCAAGGTGGTGGTCGTCGTTGTCGTGCTGGTGGTGGATGTCGTGGTGGATGTCGTCGTGGTGTCGGGAACCGAGGCGGGCAGGGTGGAGGTGACGTTTGCCGAATCAGTCGAAGACGAATCGCCCGACGAACACGACGCGGTGATTGCGACCGTCGCTACGAATGCGAGCAGAATCGCCGATCGACGAGGAACGTTCACGATGACTCGCCGCCGAGGTAGCCCCACTCGCGCAGACTCGTGAGGATCCGCTGGGCCGCGTCGGTCGGTGACAGATGAACGGTCTCGCCGTGACCCTTGCTCGTGGAGGTGTCGGTGATGCGCTTCACTCGTTCGAGAGCCGAGGCACCCGACGGTGAGGGAACCACACGCGCACGGGGACGATACGGGCGCAGTGGTTGAGGTTCAGTGCTTCGTTGGATCGCCCCCGTCGTGTCCGGCCTGATCACGGTGATCGGGGCATTGGCGGCGGCCAGAGTTGCCCGCAACGGCGCGCGTCGTAGACGCGCCACCGAACCTTCGACCGAGATGACCGCCGGCGAACCGACCGACAGTCTTTCGCGGCGACCTCCGTCGAGACGACGGACCACCGAAAGGTTTTCGCCCACGATGGTCACGTCGATCAGACCCAATGCTTGACCGGCCGCGAGGTGCGCGGCGATGAGGGCCGGGACCGACCCGGAACCCCGATCGGGGGAGTAGTCACCGCACACCACCAGTCGTGAGTTCGCACAGTGTGCGGCCAACAAGCGGGCGGTTTCGGAACTGCTCAGGTCCGAACCACCGTCGATTCGTTTCGCATCGTGTGCTCCGCACGCCAGAGCGTCGCGCAACGATGTTTCGGCCGCTAGGGGACCGACGGTGATCACGTTGCAGGCTTCGTTCATCGCCTCGGCGACACGCAGACCGGTTTCGAGAGCGGCTTGATCTGCCAACGAGATGCCGGCGAAACGCTCGTCACCGTCGCGGTTGGGCAGAACCCACTTGATGCACACCGTGATCGTCATGGGGGTGAATCAGGTCCGATGGAAGACGATGCCGTAGCCGCCTTCGGGATAGGTCCAACTAATGGCGCCTTCTTTGTTGCACACGAGGTAGCAGGTGCCGCATTCGAAACAGTTCTCGTAGTTGAACAGGATTCCACCATCGCTGGTGGGCACGAAGAGATTGGCCGGACATGCGATGACGCATTCGCGCGTGGTGCAGCCACGACATGAATCGCCGTTCACGGTGATGTGCGCTCGTTCGTGAATGCGAAATTCGGCGGTGCCGATTCGTTCCTCGAAGGAAATCTCCGGCCAAGCAGCGTCTCGTTCGATGCGGGCGGTGTTGCTCATCAGCCGAATCCTCGCATACCGGTCCAACCATCGCGCAGCAGATCGAAAAGTCGTATGCCCGCCTTCTTCCGCTCTTCGCGCACGATACGACGAATACCGGGTTTCGGTTTCGGATTGTCGACTCGGAAGACGCGCTCGACCACACCGGCGACGAAGTGCGGATACTTGTGCTGAACACGATCGGACAGCACCAGATGAGGGATCTTGCGCAACTTCTTGTGATCGCGAAGAACGAAAGATTTCTCGAGACGTTCGGTGTATCCGGACAACCCACGAACCGAGACGTCGTTCTTGTCGAGAGCCTCGACGGCCGCTTGACCGGCGTACATGCCGCTGGCCATGGCGAAATTCACGCCCTCCAACCAAATGCCCGCCGCCAGACACAGGGCGGCGGCATCGCCGGCCACGAGCATGCCGTCGGCGACCATCGTGGGCATCATGTCGAGCCCGGCCTCGGGAATCACGTGAGCCGAGTACTCCTTCACCTCTGCCCCTTCGATGAGAGGGCTGATGGCGGGGTGTCGTTTCAACTCGGCGATGATCTGTTCCGGTCGCTTCTGCTGCGCGGCCAACTTGGGGAGCTTCAACACCACGCCGAGAGCGATGGTGTCGAGATTCGTGTAGATGAATCCGCCGCCATTCACGCCACTGGTTCCGCCGAGGATCTCGATGTCGACGCCCTGATTGTCGCGAACCCCGAACCGT
>RHCK01000168.1 GCA_010030605.1 Acidimicrobiia bacterium | reverse complement strand
AGGGCAAGGAGTGGGGGACCGAGGCAGTTGCACCAGCGGGAATCCGGGCGGCGACCAGTGATCGGGAACTCGCGGAACTCTTGGCCATCGGCGCGGTCGTCTCGCCCGTGAAGGGCGACCTCGCTCGAACGATCGGGGTCGTGGTTCCGCCGACCGAAGGCTCGTCGGCGCGTCGCCTCGACGTCGATCTTCTCGCGGTCGAATTGGTGATCGGGGAGCGTGTCGTGGTCGTCGATGCGATCGCTCATGTGGTTCTGCGGGAGCGGCGGTTCGTCGGAGGTCGCTTGCGCGGTCGACTCTTCGCCGTGATGAACGCCCAATATCTGCGTGGTCGCGATGTGGTCCCACGCGGACATCCCAACGATGGTCGCTGCGAGATCATCTCCGTCGATTCGGCGATGGGACCACGCCAGCGCATCCTGGCGTGGTCGCGAGCTCGCACCGGACGTCATTTGCCGCATCCTCGGATCAACGTGCGTTCGGCGTCTGAATGGTCGGCGCCCGAGACGTCGACACACGCGGCCGGACTGGTTGTCGTGATCGACGGTGTTCGTTGGGGTGTTGCTCGATCGGTCACGGTCCGTGTTCGCCCCGATGCCGCCTCCGTGTGGGTGTGAAGTCGTTCGCGCGGATCTGGTGAGAGCTCGCGGTCGGGGCACGGCTGGACGATTTGTTCGGGTACGGTTCTCGTCATGTCCGATCAGATGAAATCCGACGTCATTGCCGACATCGATCGGCGGGCGGCTCGGTTGATCGAGGTGAGTCGGTCCATACATGCGAACCCGGAGTTGAACTTCGAGGAGCATCACGCACACGACCTTCTGTGCGGCGTCCTCGAATCATCGGGCCTACCCGTGACTCGTCACGCGTACGGCGTCGGAACCGCGTTCGAAGCGGTGGCCGGAACCCGCGGACCCGAGATTCTGGTTTTGCTGGAGTACGACGCACTCCCGGGAATCGGACATGGGTGCGGACACAACGTCATCGCCGCCGCCGGATTGGGGGCGGGCTTGGCCGCGTCGACACTGGCCGAGCGGGTCGGAGGACGGGTGCGCATTCTCGGAACTCCGGCCGAGGAGGGAGGTGGCGGCAAGATTCACATGGCTCGCAATGGTGCTTTCGCCACGGGTGATGCCGCCATGATGATTCATCCGGCTGATGCCGACTTGTTGCGCATGCATTCGATCGCCATCCACACGGTCGACGTGGAGTACGCGGGCCGGGCGGCTCATGCGGCGGCGGCACCGTGGGAAGGCCGCAACGCGCTCGACGCGGCCGTTCTCGGCTACATGAACGTCGCGGCGTTGCGTCAACACATTCGACCGACCGAGCGCGTGCACGGAATCATCACCGAAGGTGGCGAGAAGGCCAACATCGTTCCTCGTCGGGCCGCGGCGAACTGGTACGTGCGCTCGGACACCATGGAAACCCTGCAACCCTTGAAGGCGCGGGTCATCGATTGCTTGCAAGGTGCGACCAGCGCGTGTGGTTGTTCGATGACGGCGCGTTGGGATGACGTCGCCTATGCCGACGTTCGCGACAACTCCGCGATGGTGGCCGCCTACACCGCGAACATGTCGGATCTCGGACGCACCGTTCTGGATCCCGATGTCATCGGTCGTCGCGTCACCGGTTCGACCGACATGGGCAACATCAGCTATCTCCTGCCGTCGATTCATCCGATGGTGAAAGTGGCTCCGGACGGAACCGCCATTCACACCGAGGATTTCGCCCGATTCGCCGGCTCGGAGAGCGGAGACGCCGCCGTTTTGGTGGGAGCCAAGGCGATGGCGCTGACCGTGGTGGACCTGTGGACGAACGCAAACCTGCTGGCCGACGTGCGTCGGGAGTTCGCCTCGGTGACGTCCTCGGTCGACGTTCTCGCCTGAACCGCCGTCGCCTCGCGCATTCCCGTTCCGTCGACTGTTCAGCCACTAGCGTGGCGTGACGTGACGGTCTACGCCCCCGAGGAGTTCACCCCCGAGGAGTCGGACGTCCTGCGTCGGTATTTCACCAACCTCGACGGCCCGGTGTTCGCCCTGGTGAACCTGCCCGAGGTCGTGAAGGGGGCGCTCTTTGCTCGCTACAGCCGAAGTTCCAAGAGTTTGCGGCGGCTCTTCCTCGATGAGTTCGTCGGTGATCTCGACATCGCCGGTGATCAGGGCGTGGACGCCACCATCGGTCTGGAACGAGCCGAGGAACTGTACGAGAAAGTCTTCTTCGAATATGGCGACGACTCCGTCGCGCAGCTGGGTGGAGTGCACCTGGCGTGCGAACAAGCGTCGAACGTGCTCACCAAGATTCTCGAATGGGGGCGGCTGGCCAGCTATCTCGAACAGAGCACGCGTTACATCGCCTACGACTCCCGCATCGCCGGCCGTTATCGCTTCTACCGCGACCTCGAGGTTCTGAATTCGCGATTCGGGACGCGGTACGTCGGGGACATGGATCGCATGTTCGACTCGTATTCGATCCTCATGGAGAAGGTGACCGAACACGTGCGGGCCACGATTGCTCGGGACCCGGCCGACAGTGACTTCGTGTTCCGTCAGGCGACCCGCGCCAAGGCACTCGACGCGGTGCGCGGTGTGCTGCCGGCGGCCTCGCTGTCGAACGTGGGCATCTACGGAAGTGGCCAGTCCTTCGAGGGCATGCTGATCCGCATGAGGTCCCATCCGTTGCCCGAGGCACGGCATTACGCGGCGCTCATGTTGGAAGAGTTGCGCAAGGTGATTCCGAGTTTCTTGCGCCGAGTCGACATCGCCGATCGCGGCGGGCGGTGGAGCGAGTACTTGGAATCGACCCGCGAGAACACCAGCGAATTGGTGCAGGGTCTGTTCGCCGAAACGCCGACCGATCACGTGCCTCCCGTGGTTCTGACGGACTTCGACCCCGAGGGTGAGGACAAACTCATCGCGGCCATTTGCTATTCGCACACGAGCCTTCCCGAGACCCAGATCATGCAACGAGTGCAGCGAATGGGCCACGCGGAGAAGGTGGCCATTCTGCGCGCCTACATCGGTGATCGCGAGAATCGGCGGCATCGTCCCGGTCGCGCTTTCGAACGCACCGATTATCGATTCGATGTCCTGTCGGATTACGGCGCGTTCCGCGATCTTCAGCGGCATCGGTTGTTGACCATCGAATGGCAGCCGCTCACCCCGAATCACGGGTACACCCGGCCCGATTTGGTCGATGAGGCCGGAGTGGCCGATGTCTTCGACGAAGTGATGACCCGATCCGCCGGTCTGTACGACGCTTTGAAGCCCGATTTTCCGCAACAGGCGGCCTACGCGGTGTCGATGGCCTATCGGGTGCGTTACGTCATGCAGTTCAACGCTCGCGAGGCCATGCACATGCTGGAGCTTCGCTCGTCTCCCCAAGGTCACCCGGCCTACCGGCGGGTGGCTCTGGAGATGCATCGCCTGATCGGGGAAGAGGCCGGCCATAAGGCAATTGCCGAGGCCATGACCCATCTCACGGTCGAGGCTCCCGAGTTGGAGCGTTTGGCGGCGGAACGCCGAGCCGAAGCCCGCCGCGAAGGGCGCTGATCGCCCCAGCGTGACGGTTGTCACGGGGGTATCCATCAGCCCGCTCGAAAGGTGTGCCTATTATCCGCGCGCAAGTTCTCGTGAGCGAGGACGCGGCACGACGATAGGAAGGTCATGGCAGCTGACGACGACGAGATTCTGGATCCCGATGAAATCGATTCGGACTCTTTCCTCGAGGAGGGGGAGGACGCCGAGGAGGATCCGGATGAACTGCTCGACGAGGATGAACTCGACGAGGACATCGAGCTGGGTGACGGAGAAGATGACGTCGCATTGATCGACGAGGACACCGACGACGCTCCGGTGTTGGTTCCGAAGAAGAAGTCGAAAAAGTCGAAGAAGGACGCGGTCGCCGACGAGGAAGAGGACGACGAGGACGAGGAGCTGGTCGGCGAGGACGACGTCGAGGCCGACCTGGGTGTGATTCTCGACGCCCGCATCAAGGGCCGTAGTGAGGACGACGAGGAAGAGGCCGAAGAGGAAGAAGAGGAAGAGCTTCCCTCATCGGCCGATCCCGAGTCGAGCATCCAACCGCGACGAGCCGACGAACGCATGTGCAACCAGTGCTTCCTGCTCGTGCGCAAGGGTGCGCCGGTCTGCCCGGTCGGTGACGACACCTGCCCATTGTTCAGCTGAACCGATGAGCGTTCATCCCGTCGTTCGCCGCGCAACCGCGGACGACATGGGGCAGATTCTCGACATCGACGAC
>RHCK01000167.1 GCA_010030605.1 Acidimicrobiia bacterium | reverse complement strand
GTCGCCGGAAGCGAACCTCACGCCGAACTGGCCGAAACCCAAGCCAAGTTCCAAGCGATGTTGTCGGCGATCATCCGACCCTGACGGTTTCGGCGACGCGACGACGTCAGAGGATCGAGGCGTGCAAACGTCGATGCTCGTCCACATCGACATCCCGATCGGTGGCCACCACGGTGACCGTCGGCCCGCGCGTTCCGAGTCGAGTATTCAATTCGGTCATCGACCCCGCCAATGCGGCATCGAGACCGAACGCGGCGGCCATGGCCACAATGTCGGTTCCGTGTGGCGTGCCGAACAATGTCTCGAACGTGTCCCCACCGAGCTGAGTGCGTTGCGGGAGATGATGGAAAATTCCGCCCCCGTCGTTGTCGGTGACGATCACCCGAAGGTCGATGCCGCGGGAACGAAGAGCGGCCAGACTCGATGAGTCATGAACGAAGGCCACGTCACCGATGAGCACGCCGGTGGTTCGTCCGGTGGCCAGCGCGACGCCAATGGCCGTCGCCAGCACTCCGTCGATGCCGTTCGCTCCGCGATTCGAATGAACGCGAAGGTGCGAACAGTCGCCCGCGAACCATTCGAGATCGCGAATGGGCATCGACGATGACACCACCAGGTTCGAACCATGTGGGAGGCAACGCACCATGGCGCGAGCCACCGATGGCCCGGACAGAGTCGTGGCGACGTCGTCCAAGCGCGCGAATCGGGCTCGGGCGACGGAGTCGACACTTGTCCACGTCTTCGACCATGCCGGATCGACCGCCATCACCGATGCGAGCACGCCATCGATGAGAGCGTTCGGATCGACGGTGACCTCGCGGGAGGTTCGACCGTCGGGATCGAACGGGGATGGACGCCCGGACACGTGCCACTGTTCCACCGACTCATCGGCGAGGAACCGACCCAACGCCTTGGACGACGGAGCCTCCCCGAAACGAACGACCACCTCGGGACGCAATGCCGGATCATCCGTTCGAACGATCGAGTCGAAGTGAACTATCGCGCGCGACACCGACTGAGCGCCCGAACGTGAATCGGCCAACACCGGCCAACCCAGTGCCGTCGACAGTGCCTCCACGTGTTCGGCGTCGGGTCCACCACGACCAACGATCAACAGTCCCCGCCGATTCGACCAACGTCGACTCGCCTCGTCGATGATGTCCGATCCGGGGATCAGACGACCAGTGGAATGCGTCGGCGATTCATCCGCATCACTGCGCCAGATGTCGCTCCCGACGAGAGGTTCGCGAAACGCCAAATTCACGTGCACCGGTCCGGGGTTCGTTCCGGTGCTGGCGGCATGAATTCGCGCGGCCATCGGGCGCCAACGCGACCGCGTCTCGAGCGTCGGCACGCCCGGTTCGTGGAACCAACGAACGGCGTCGCCGAACAGTTTCGTCTGATCGATCGTTTGCGGTGCCCCGACATCTTTCAGTTCGGGTGGGCGATCAGCCGTCACCACGATCAAGGGAACGCCCGACAAACTGGACTCCACGACCGCGCCGTGAAAGTGGGTGGCCGCGGTGCCCGAGGTGCACAGAATCACGGCCGGACGTCCGGTCGCCACACCCCAGCCGAGACCGGCGAAGGCCGCCGAACGTTCGTCGAGGAAGACCGACACCTCGATGTCGGGATGAGCCACCAGGGCCAGTGCCATGGGAGTGGATCGTGACCCGGGCGCGATCATGGCCGCGCTCACTCCGCAGCGAACCCATTGATCGACGACACTGGCGCAGAACGACGCCTGCACGTCCTCGGGTCGCACCTCGTTCACACGTCCGACGCTATCCGCGTCCACCCACCCACCGACCCGGCGGTTAGGTTGTGGCCGTGGTCATAGAAATCTGGTCCGACGTGGTGTGCCCCTGGTGTTACATCGGCAAGAAGAGATTCGATGCCGCCATCGAGGCCCTCACCACCGGACCCGACGCCGTCGACGCACCCATCGAGGTCGTCTATCGCGCCTATCAACTGGACCCGACCGCTCCCCTCGGAACGTCCGCACCGGTTCGTGACACGTACGCGAAGAAGTTCGGCGGCTACGAACGCGCCGACCGAATCATCGAGAACCTCACCGCGACCGCGCGCGAGGATGGTCTCGACTTTCGAATGGACATCGCCCAGCGCGCGAACACCCAACTCGCGCATCGTCTGTTGTGGTGGATCGGTCACGAGCGAGACGGTGAAACGCAGGCTCGACTGAAAGAGGCGTTTCTCGACGCGTACTTCACCAAGGGACAGAACGTCGCCGACCCGCAGGTGCTCGCCACCATCACCGCCGACGTGACCGGACTCCCCCTCGACGATGTGCACGCCATGATCGACAGCGATCTCGGTCGCGGCGAAGTGGCCGAGGAGTTGGCCCAAGCGGTGTCGCACGGAATCACCGGTGTGCCGACGTACGTGATCGATGGGGCGTGGGCCATCCCGGGGGCGCAGGATGCGAGCACGTTCGAACGGGTCATCCGTCGCGCACTGTCGCGTGCGGCGAACCCGGACGCATGACTCGAATCTGGACCCCACGACCGGGTCCGTTGCACGCCGAGGACTCGGGCGATCGTTCCGACTCTGATCGACTCGTGCTGTTGCACGGATTCACGCAAACTCGCATTTCGTGGAACTCGTTCATCGATCAACTGGATGCGAAGCGCTCCGTGTGTCGAATCGACGCCCCCGGACATGGTTTGTCGCCGGCACTCGACGAACCGATCGATTCCGTGGCGCGCAAAGTGGTTCAGTCCGGCGGCCCGGGCACCTACGTGGGTTACTCCATGGGCGCCCGAATTCTCATCCATGCCGCCGTCGACGCCACGACGCTCGTCGAGCCGAGTGACGTTCGCCGCCTCGTCCTCATCGGAGGAACCGCGGGCCTCGAACAAGAGTCCGAACGACAGGCACGTCGGGAGTCCGATCAAGCCTTGGCCCGATCGATCGAGCGTGACGGCGTGCCAGCTTTTCTCGAAGGCTGGTTGCGTCAACCCATGTTCGCCGACCTTCCCACCGACGACGTCGAACTCGCGGCCCGTCGAGCGAACTCGGTTCGCGGCTTGGTGAGCAGCCTCACTTGGTGCGGCGTCGGAGTCCAAGAATCACTCTGGAATCGGTTGGCTTCGATCACCGTACCGACGCTGATCATCGCCGGTTCACGCGACACGAAGTTCACCGAGATCGGCGTGCGAATGACCGCTGCCATCGGCGCGAACGCCACCTTCGCCCCGATCGAGGGTGCGGGGCATGCCGTTCAACTGGAAAAGCCGCGCGAGGTGGCGCACCTGATTCAGTCGTGGATCGACGCGCGCCACTAAGCGCCCAGAATCAAGGCCACGGTCGCCACCAATCCGAAGGCCATCTGCACCTTGCCGGTGGCTCCCAGAACCGCGATCAATTCTGGGCCTTTCGCCCCGCGGCGCACGACGTTCACCGGTCTCGACGCCAACGGCAGCACGATCGCCACCGCGAGCATCGACGGTCGACTCCATGCCGCTGCGACACCCACCACGACTCCGCCGATCACCAGCGAACCGTACAAAGCGCGCGTTCGGGCGTCGCCCAATCGCACGGCCAAGGTCCGCTTGCCAACCATCTGGTCGGTGGGGATATCGCGCAGGTTGTTGGTCACCAACAACGCGCACGCCAACGCTCCGACGGCGACACCCATCTGCCACGCGAGAGCAGGAACCGATTCGACGATCACGTACGTCGAACCGACCGTGGCCACCAGACCGAAGAACACGAACACGAACAGTTCGCCGAAACCCAAGTAGCCGTAGGGATGCTTGCCGCCGGTGTAGAACCACCCAGCCAAAATCGACAACGCTCCGACCAACAACAGCCAACACGACGTGACGATCGCCAGCACCAAACCGGCCACGGCCGCGACCAGAAACGACACCAAGGCCGCGACCCTCACCGACTTGGCCGATGCCAATCCACCACCAACCAGTCGTGCCGGCCCCACCCGCACATCGTCCGTTCCACGAATTCCGTCGCTGTAGTCGTTGGCGTAGTTGACGCCCACCTGCAACATCAGGCTCACCACACCGGCGAGAACCACGCGCCACCAGTTCGCGGACGGCTCACCCACCGCGACGCCGGCGCCGACCGCCACCGGCACCACGGCTGCCGGAAGAGTTCGTACTCGCGCACCGACCAACCATTTGTTCACGCCGACACGCTAGATGAGACGGAAGTCGAACGATCTGATCGTTGGCCGATTTCACGCCTAATGTTCGCTCGTGCCTCGTCTCGTCGCCATCGATCTTCCGGGAGGAAACGACTTCGTCGACGAGGT
>RHCK01000166.1 GCA_010030605.1 Acidimicrobiia bacterium | reverse complement strand
AAGGGCAGGTCTCGCAGCGACTCCATCACTTCGTCGAACACCGTTTCGTTCGCCAACACGTTGCCGAGGATGTCCTCGCGTTCCATGACGTCGATGTTCGCCAGGGCCACCGCGCAACTCACCGGGTGCCCACCGAAGGTGAGTCCGTGCAGAAGGATCGATCCGTCGTCCTCGAGAAACGGTGCGGCGATGCGGTCGCTGGCGATGAAACCTCCGAGTGGCGCGTAGCCACTCGTGACCCCCTTGGCGAAAATGATCATGTCGGGTTGGTAGCCGAAACGATCACAGGCGAAGAAGTGGCCGAAGCGGCCGAACGCGCAGATGACCTCGTCGCTGACCAACAAGATTCCGTATTTGTCGGCGATCTGGCGCATGCGCGCCCAGTAGCCAGCGGGCGGGACCAACGCTCCGCCGGTGTTCTGCACGGGTTCCATCACGATCATGGCGACGGTCTCGGGACCTTCGCGCAGAATCGCCCGCTCGACTTCGTCGGCGCAGTCGAGGGTGCAGGCTTCGGCCATGGCACACGACGGGCATCGATACCTGTTCGTGTTCGGCACCTTCACGGCCCAGGGAAGCAATGGTTCGAAGGGTTCGCGGATGGCGGGGATGCCGGTGATGCTGAGGGCGCCCAGGGTGGTGCCGTGGTACGCGTAGTCGCGGCTGATGACCTTGCGTCGCTCGGGCTGACCGATGGCGGCGAAGTACTGCACCGCCAACTTCCACGCCGATTCCAGGGCCTCGCCGCCACCGGAGGTGAAGAAGACGCGGTTGAGGTCGCCCGGGGCCAACGTTGCCAACTTGGCGGCGAGGCGGATACCGGGCTCGTGACCGAAGCTCCAGAGCGGGAAGTAGGCGAGTTCCCGGGATTGTTTCTCGGCCGCCGCAGCCAGTTCGGTTCGACCGTGGCCGATGTTCACCGTGAAGAGGCCCGACAGCCCGTCGAGGTAGCGCTTGCCGTCGGCGTCGAAGACGTGGGGCCCGTCGCCACGAACGATCACCGGCAATCCCTGCCGCTGAACCGCGGACAAGTTGGTGAAGTGACCCCAGAGGTGGCGCTGCCCGAGAGCGATGAGATCGGACGACGTGGATGTGGGCGAGGGCACGAGAATCTCCTGGAGAGGAACCGAAGCCTACCCGTGGCCCCTCGGCCCGAATTGGTGTCGTTTCGGGCCCTCGTGTCCTATAGTCGCAAGAGGCGGCAGCCTGATCTGCCGGGACGGTTGGGTCAAGAAGAGCAATAGTCGGATCGGGGGACATGCCAGGTGAGCGGGCAGCGTGGCGCAGTTGAATTAGAGAACGTCACCAAGCGCTTCGGCTCCATGGTGGCCGTCGACTCGGTCAGCCTGTCGGTTCAGCCCGGCGAGTTCCTGTCGTTGCTCGGCCCGAGTGGCTGCGGCAAGACCACGACCCTGCGCATGTTGGCCGGATTCGAACAGCCCGACGCCGGCCACATCCGTATCAGCGGTCAATACGTCCAAGGTGTTCCGCCCTACAAGCGCGACGTGAACACGGTCTTCCAGCATTACGCACTTTTCCCGCACATGACCGTGAGTGAGAACGTGGCATACGGTCTGCGCCAACAAGGTGTGGCCAAGTCCGAAATCGCCAGCCGAGTGGCCGAGGCCCTCGACATGGTGCAGATGAGTAAATTGGCCGACCGTAAACCGCGCCAGATGTCGGGTGGACAGCAGCAGCGCGTCGCGGTGGCCCGCGCCCTCGTGAATCGCCCCAGTGTGTTGTTGCTCGACGAACCGTTGGGTGCCCTCGATCGCAAGTTGCGCGAGGAGATGCAGATCGAGTTGAAGTTGCTGCAGAGTCGTCTCGGCATCACGTTTATCTTCGTCACGCACGATCAGGAAGAGGCGATGAGCATGAGCAATCGCATCGCGATCATGCTCGACGGGCACATCGAACAGCTGGGTGACCCCGAAACCGTGTACGAACATCCCGCCTCGGCTTTCGTCGCCGGCTTCATCGGTCGCAACAATTTCTGGCAGGGCGTGGCCACCGAACATGGCAGCCGGGCCGACGACGGCACGGTGTTCGTGGCCAGTCGACCAGAAGAGGACGTGCCGAACGACGAGCCCACTTTGTCGGCGGTTCGTCCCGAATGCATCAATCTCAGCGCCGAGCGCCCGAGCAGCGATGTGAACATGACCAAGGGGACCGTGGCAGGAGTGTCGCACTTCGGCGACGTGTTGCAGTACGTGGTCACCTCGGGCGATCGCGACATCTTGGTTCTCACGCCTCGAACGAACGGCAGTCGCTTCCATTCGGGTGACGAGGTCTACTGCACTTGGTCCGCCGACGAGGTGTACCTGTTCTCCGCACGCCAAGCCGACATCGTGATGGCCGACGCCACGGAATAGATCCGCATTCTCATTCGGGAAATCAATCAACAAAGGAGACATCCATGACCACCGACAACACGTCGAACGACAAGATCCCGCAGCTGCGCATGCTGGCGCCGGAGAGTTTCCGCACGAAGCTCACCCGTCGTGCCATTTTCCAGATGGGAACGGCCGCGGCCGGTTTGGCCATCGTGGCCGCCGCGTGTGGAGGAGACGATGGGGGATCAGGCGGGGGCTCGGACACCACCGAAGGTCCCGGATCTTCCGAGGCCCCCGGTGGAGTTCAGGCAACGGGCGACTGGAGCCGCGTGATCAACGCGTCGAGTGGCACGTTGGCCATGTACACCTGGGGTGACTACAACGACCCGTTGCTCGTGGGCGAGCAGGCCGAAGGCGCCATTGGCGTGTCCATGAAGGTCGATTACTTCAACAGCAACGAGGACCTCATCACCAAGTTGTCCACGTCGGGAGGCAACAGTGGCTTCGACATCGTGGTGCCCACCGGCCCGTACATTCCGCAGATGATCGAAAAGGGTCTCATCCAGAAGTTCGACAAGTCGCTCATCCCGAACATGGTGAACGTCGACCCGAACTACTTGGCTCAGGAATGGGATCCCAACAACGAGTACTCGGTGTGCAAGAACTGGGGCACCACCGGATTCTTCTGGGACAGCACGGTCATCACCCGGGATTTGGTCACATGGGAGGACTTCTTCGACGCGTGCATGAAGGAGGCCAGCGGGAACTGCTCGGTTCTCGACACTGGTCCGAACTTGTGGGGTGCGTGGTGCTGGGCGAACGGCAAGGATTGGAACGGCACGGACGCCGCCGACCTGGACGCCTGCGAGGCGTTCTTGGTCGACGAATTGGCCCAGCACATCAAGAAGTTCGACAGTTATCCGAGCACGGCGTTGGCCGAGGGTGCGTACGCGCTGTCCATGGCGTGGAATGGTGACGCCCGTCAGGCGTACTTCCGCATCGCCGAAGCCGGCGGTGACCCGACCGTGTGGAAGTGGGCCCTCGGATCGCCCGACACCGAACTGTGGATGGACAACTATTGCATCGCTGCTGGTGCCCCGAACCCCGAGGCGGCCCACGCGTGGATCAACTGGGAACTCATCCCCGAAATCTCCATTCAAGATCTTCAGTACCACGGTTACCACTCGGGTATGAAGAGCATGTCGCAACTCATCGAGGAGCTCGCTCCCGACCTCGAGCACGGCGACATGATCTTTTTCGATGAGTCGCAGGTGGCGAACATGCACACGCAGGAGATCACCGAGGCCATCGACCGCCAGATCGACATCCTCAACAAGATGAAGGCCAAGGCCGGAGCCTGATAACGGGTGACCGCAGCGATCACTGACAACAATCGTCGGAAGTGGCGGGGGCCCAAGTTCGCCCTCGCCCTTCCATCGATCATTTGGTATTCGCTGTTCTTCGTCATTCCGATCGCGTTCATCATCGTCTACTCCTTTGGAACGAAGGACACGACGAAGTTGTTGCCCGTCGATCTCGGAAAGTTGACCACCGGCAACTATTCGGAGGTCTTCGACGACACGTTCTTCAAGACGTTCAAGGCAACGTTGCGGATCTCGGTGATCGCCACCTTGATGTGCCTATTGATCGGTTTGCCGGTCGCCTATTTCGCGGCGTTCAAGGTGAGCGAGAAATGGCGTGCGGCAATTTTGGCTCTGGTCGTGATTCCGAGCTTCACGTCGTTCCTCATTCGCACCGTCGCGTGGCGAATCCCGTTGGCTCCCAAGGGCGAGTTCTCCCGCTGGCTGATCGACATCGGGCTGATCGGTGATCGAGGCATTCAGTTGCTGGAGACCCAGACCGCGGTTCAGATCGCCATCGTCTACAACTATTTGGGTTTCATGATCCTGCCCCTGTTTGTGGCCTTCGATCGCATCGATGTGCGTATGCGCGAAGCCAGCAAGGACCTCGGTGCTGGGCGTATCACGACGTTCCTTTCCGTCACCCTTCCATTG
>RHCK01000165.1 GCA_010030605.1 Acidimicrobiia bacterium | reverse complement strand
GATGGCGATCAATGCACCGTCCCAGTCGGTGGCCACGAAGTCGATGGCGTTGTCGACCGACCAATCACCGGGCCCCATGATGCCCACGGCCGCGGCTGCGATAGCGATCGTCGCGCAGTACTCCCAACCTTGATTGGGAAGAAAGACGAAGAACCCAACTTTGGCATGTGCGACAACGATGGCCACAACCATGATGCCGATCACACCAGCGGCGGCCAACGGGGTGAGCACGCCGAACGCCAACATCAATCCGGCACCGATCTCGGTGGAGGCGGCGATTCGAGCCTGCCACTTCGGCCACTTCATCCCGATGCTTCCGAACCAACCCGCGGTACCGGCCAGTCCTCCGCCACCGAACACCTTGTTGTAGCCGTGGTAGGCGAGAAAGAGACCGAGGCACCCGCGCAACAACAACAAACCGAGATTCATCTGATCGAGACCGCTGAAGTTCATGGTGCGACATTACAAGTCGCCGGTCGTAGCGGAGGGTACGGTTGGACGGTGGAGATCGTTCTGGTCAGGCACGGAGAGCCCGAATGGGTTCGTGATGGACTCAACGTCGACAATCCTCCACTCACCGAACGAGGTCACCGCCAGGCCGAAGCGGTGGCGCGTTCGCTAACCGGCGAAGATTTCGATGAGATCTGGGTGTCGCCGCTGGTGAGGGCTCATCAAACCGCCCAACCACTTCTTCGTGATCGTGGGATTCACGACCTCGATTCCGTCACCCAACATTGGTTGGAAGAGATCCGCAACCCCTTGTGGCACGGAACGCCACGGGAAAAGGCCGACGCGGCATACGCCGAGGAACGATCCCGTGAGTCGCACCGACGGTGGGACGGACTCACGGGTGGTGAATCAGTACGGGAGTTCGTTTCGCGAATTCACGCCGGCGCCGGAGCGTTTCTCGCCGAACGTGGTGCGGTTCCGCTCGAGTCATCCTTACCGGTGTGGCGTTTCGAGGCCGAACATCGCAAGATTTTGTTGGTGGCGCACGCCGGCACGAACAGCGTCCTCATCTGCCACCTTCTCGGTCTTCAACCCACGCCATGGGAGTGGGAGAGATTCGTCATCGGCCATGCATCCATCAGCCGACTCCACTCGCACGAAATGGGCGACGGACACACATTCGGTCTCGCCCGCCTGAGTGATCTCGAACATCTCGATGCGAGCGAGCGCACCTACTGATCGAAATTTTGGGGGAGAAGTGTCGAATCATCAATCGGTCGATCCCGACAAGTTGAAGATGTTTTCCTTTCTCGTGTTTTCGAAACTCGAGGGAGCGGTGACATCGGGCATGATTCATCTCGGAGACCGGCTGGGCTTGTACCGAAAGATGTCGGAAATCACGTCGCCGGTGTCAGTCGAGCAGTTGGCTGGCTCCCTTTCCTTGCACCCACGGTGGGTTCAAGAGTGGATTCACAACCAGGCGGCCGCTCGGATCATCGAGGTCGAATACACCGCCGAGGGAGAACGATATTCGTTGAGTCCCGAAGCAGTCGTTGTGTTGGCTGACGAGAGCCATCCGGCATTCGGAATGGGAATGTTCCATCGATTGCCACAGACCATGAATTCCCTACAGGTGCTACCCGAGTCGTTCCGCACCGGAATCGGACATGACTACGACAGTCACGGTCCGGACGGTGCCGTGGGAATCGAACGGAGTTTCGAGCCCTGGAGTAGAACGCATCTTCTTCCCACGGTGCTTCCCGCGCTCGATGGAATCGTCGAACGCCTGCAACATGGCGGCAACGTGGCCGACATCGGGTGCGGCGCCGGTGGAGCCGCCGTTCGCATGGCTTCGGCGTTTCCACGCTGCAACGTCGTGGGCTACGACATCTCCCGGTTCGCGTTGGCTCGCGCCGAAGAACGACGAACGTCCGAGGGCGTGAGCAACGTGCAATTCCGGGATCCTCGGGTCGCTCCCTTACCCGAGGATGGTTCGATCGACCTCGTGACGGCATTCGATTGCGTTCACGACATGACTCATCCTCAGGAAGTCATGGAGGCGATTCGTCGAAGTTTGAAACCCGACGGTGTCTGGTTGTTGGTCGACATCAAGGCCCTCGACACCTTCGAAGAAACGATGCGCCGGAATCCGATGGCCTCGCTCATGTACGGGATCAGCGTCATGTCGTGCATGTCGTCGGCCATGTCCGTGGCCGGGGGCGCGGGTCTTGGAACTCTCGGTCTTCCCGAGAGTCTGGCTCGGCGCATGTCGCACGAGGCGGGATTCAGTCGCTTCCGACGGCTCGACATCGAACACTCGCTGAACGCCTTCTACGAAATCAGGCCGTGAACACTCGGTGGATTCTTCACCGGTCGACGTGACCTAACGTGGGAGATCGGAATCGCTCGAGACACATGGGGGTTGTAGTGGAAGCGAACATCGGTTTGGACGAGATCAAGACATTCGCGTCGTCGCTGAGCGTCTGGGCCCATCTGGCCACGGTCGGTGCCGACGACGAGCCCGACGTGGTTCCCGTCCACCCCTGTTGGGAGGGCGACATCTTGTGGGTGATGGTGGGGACCGACTCGGTGAAGACCCGCAACGTTCGGCACAACCCGAAGGTCGCACTTCATTGGCAGGTTTCCGAGAACGGCGATGGCGTCGAGGTCTGGGGCGTCGCGTCGATCCATGCCGACCTGGCGACGAAGAAGCGATTGTGGACCGGGGTGTTCGACTACGACCTGTCGGCCTTCGCACCCGGGGGTCCGGAGAACAGCCCGGACACGGCGTTCATGCGCATCGAACCCACGAGAGCTCTTCTTCTTCGAATGTACGGAGCGGCTGGCTCGGCCCGCTGGAAGGCGTCATGACCACTCTCGATGACGTGCGTTCGGACAGTCTGCGTTACGGCCCGCTCGCGTACTTGGCAACGGTGACACCCGCTGGCGAACCGCACGTCGCTCCAACGGCCGTTGCGTGGCACGGCGACGAGATATTGACCTTCGTTCGAACGGACAGCCGCAAGGTGGCGAACATTCGGACGAACCCCCGTATCGCCGTTCATTTCTCGGTTGGTCCGACCACGAATTGGGACTCGTGCATCGTTCGCGGGGACGTTGTCATCGAGGACACGAACGCCGGACGGACGAACCTCTGGGACAAGATGGGCTACGACTTGGCGCCGTTCGAACCCGGAGGACCAACGGCCGACACTCACGTTTTTCTGCGGATCATCCCAACAACAGCTCTGATACTTCGAAACTACGGGATCGCGGGACGCGAAACTTGGAGCCGTTCCTGATGCCTCGACTCACCCGACTCTCGCGATCCGTGGCCGGTCATCGTGTGATCATCACCGGAGCGGGAAGTGGAATGGGGCGAGCAACCGCACATCTATTCGCCGATGAGGGGGCGTCGCTGTGCCTCATGGATCACAACGACAGCGTTCTACGAACCAAGGACGAAATTGTGGCCGCTCACGGCCACGGTGTGGTCGAAAGCCATGTCGTCGATGTTCGCGACACGGTGAGTTTGCGACGAATCGTCGACGAGTTCGGAGCCAGGACGGGAGTCATCGACGTGTTGGTCAACAACGCGGGAGTGTCTTTGCCATCACCGCTCGGATTCGATGATGAGCAGTTCATGGACGCGTGGGATCGCACGTTGGCGATCAACCTCAGTGCCTACGTGAACCTCGTGCGATTGGCCCTGCCCTATCTCCGACGCTCCGCGGCTGGTCGCATCGTGAACATCGCATCAACTGAAGCGATCGTCGCCACGCCCGGAATATCCGCATACTCGGCGTCGAAGGCCGGGGTGACGGGGCTGACGCGAAGCCTCGCCGTGGAGCTCGGGTCGACCGGAATCACCGTCAACTGCATCTGCCCCGGTCCGATCAACACCGGGATGACCGAGGGAATTCCGGCCGAGGCGAAAGAGAAATACGCGCGCCGGCGGGTGGCCTTGAGGCGCTACGCGGACCCGGAAGAGGTCGCTCACATGACGTTGAGCCTCTGTCTGCCGGCAATGTCGTTCGTGACCGGAGCAAGCATTCCCGTCGACGGTGGCGTCACCGTTCGTCACACCTGAGAGCGATCAGCGAGCACCATCGAAGAGATCGACGAGGCCCGATGGCTCGTGCGGACCAACAATCAGCTGTTCGAGGATTCCGACACCCTCGTGCGTCGTCGTTCCATCGTTCGCCGTGACCCGACACACGGCTTGAATGTGAACGTTCTGCGGTGAGGTCGGGTTGGCGACGGGCAGATCCCATGCTTCGACCTCATGGACGTCCTCGCCCTTCCACATTCCGTGGCCCCACTCGGTGTGGAAGTAGCCGATACCCATCATCTGGAACTCGTAGAGAGGTTCGAAGGTGAGCATCAGGTCGGGTCGACTCCCGGCAAA
>RHCK01000164.1 GCA_010030605.1 Acidimicrobiia bacterium | reverse complement strand
GCACGCTGCGCGACACGCAACCGGCGTTCACGGTGAGGTTTCCGAGTTGCGCGTGTGGTGCACGTGGAATGCGACCGAACGTGGCTTTCAGTCCGACGAGCCCGGTGAAACCCGCCGGAATGCGGATGGAGCCACCGCCATCACCGGCGGTGGCCAACGTGACGAGCCCACCAGCCACCGCGGCGGCACTGCCACCCGACGATCCGCCGGGCGTGCGTCCGTGTTGCCACGGATTGTGGGTGGCGCCGTTCAGCACCGTTCGGGTCACGTTCACGCCACCGAATTCGCTGGCGGTGGTGAGTCCCGCGAGCACGGCGCCGGCGTCGCGAAGTCGTTGCACCATGACCGACGTATGCGTCGCCTTCCGGTCGGCGAAAACCGCGCATGCTTCGGTGTCGGGCCAATCGGTCACCTGGTCGAGTTCTTTCACTCCAATCGGAAGGCCACCGAACGGAAGCGACACGTCGGCACGCGCCGCACTGATACGAGCCTGCTCGGGGTCGAGGAACGAGAACGCGTTCAGATCGCTCGCGGCGATGGCGGCCAACGAGGCATCCAATTCCTCGAGGGGCGAGCGTTCTCCACGACGAAAAGCGTCCACCAACGAACACGCATCGCCCTGCCAGGTGTCGGGAGTCGTCGAAGCGCCAGAAGTCACAGCCATGAACGGCGACGCTAGTCCCGATCTAGAGTCGTCGAACGATGGACAGTCGGCAGTTTCTCGGTCTCGAACCGACCCACAACCCCTACCGATGGGTGTTGCCCGTGGTGCCCGGCATTTCCACCGGCGGTGGTTTCTTGTTCGGTGGGTGCGGTCTTGGCGCGGCCATCTCGGCCATGGAACGCACCTCGGGTCGTCGTGCCGTGTGGGCCACCGGTCAGTACCTCTCGTACGCGAAGCCGGGCGAAGTGATGGACATCGACGTCACCTTGGCCGTCACCGGTCATCAGATCAGTCAGGCGCGCGCCGTCTGTCATGTCGGTGATCGCGAGATCCTGACGGTGAATGCCGCTCTCGGCGATCGTGATCTCGACGAGACCGGGCAATGGGAGTCGATGCCCCTCGATGTTCCCCCGCCCCATGCGTGCAAGGAACGTCCGCACGTTCTGGACTGGTCGGGAACCATCAGCGGCCGCATGGATCAACGCATCATCAAAGGTCGCGAAGAGTTGTCGGAACTCGACGGCACTCCGAGCGACGGACAGGTCTTGATGTGGACGCGCATTCCCGAAGTGATCGAGGGAGTCGACGCGGCGACGCTGGCGATTCTGGGCGACTTCGTGCCCATGGGAGTCGGCCAGGCGTTGGGTATTCGTGGTGGCGGCAACAGCCTCGACAACACTCTTCGAATCGGACGACTGGTCCCCACCGAGTGGGTGTTGCTCGACATTCGCATTCATATGGTGCAACGCGGATTCGGGCACGGCTTGGTGCACATGTTCGCCGAGGACGGCACCCTGATGGCCACGGCCAGTCAGAGTTGCATCGTGCGTTTCTGGCGCGACATGCCCGGCCCCGGCCCCGCGGGCAAGCATCGGCCGGAATCCGAGAAACCGACCGCCTGACGGTGGGCGACCTCGGACGGGTCGCCGGAGAACGTCGAGAGTGAGCAAGAATGGCTCATGACTTCTCTTCCTCGTCGTGACGGCATGACCGTTCCGCTGCCCGGCCATTTGCACTCGCATCGCGAACGATTGAGCGAGTTGGCCGACATGGGGTACTCCGACATTTGGTCGGCAGAATCCGATGGCGCCGACGGGTTCACGCCGTTGGCGATGGCGGCGGCATGGGAGCCGCGCTTGCGTCTCGGCACTGCGATCATTCCGGCCTACACCCGATCGCCAGCGTGCTTCGCTCAGAGCGTGGCGAGTTTGGCCGACGCCGCACCGGGGCGATTCGCCATCGGCATCGGTTCCAGCAGCAACGTGATCGTGGAACGTTGGAACGGGATTCCCTTCGTCGAGCCCTACAAGAAGGTGCGCGACGTGGTGCGCTTCCTGAACGACGCACTGTCGGGGGAGAAGGTGGCCAAGAAGTACGACACCTTCGAGGTGAACGGTTTCAAATTGGGTGTACGTCCGGAGCAGAAACCGAAGATCTTGGTGGCGGCCCTACGGGAAGGGATGTTGAAGCTCGCCGGTCGTGAGAGCGACGGGGCGATCATCAACTGGTTGTCGCCCACCGACGTGTCCAAGGTGGCCGCGGTGGTTCGGGAAGCCGCGGGTGGACAAGAGCGCGAGATCGTGGCGCGCATCTTCGTGTGTCCGTCGGAGAACACCGAGGTGGTGAGAGCGGCCGGTCGTTTCGCCATCGCGGCGTATCTGAACGTTCCGGTGTACGCCGATTTCCATCGTTGGCTCGGCCGTGGTGATTTGTTGAAGGACATGTGGGACCACTGGAAGGCCGGCGATCGCAAAGCCGCTCTGGCGGCGATACCCGATGAGGTGGTGGACGACATCTTGATTCATGGCTCGGCGGCTCACTGCCGCGCCAAGATCGACGAGTACTTCGCGAACGGAGTCACCACCAGTTCACTCGCCATCTTGGGTCTCGACCCCGAGTTGAATTACTGGGAGTCGGTGAAAGCTCTGTCGCCGTCGGCGAGCTGAATCTCAGGCCGCCTGGGCGCGACCCTCGGCGAGGATGCGACGCATTTCGGCCAAGTACTTGCGTCCGATTCGACAGGTTTCGTCGGACAGGATGAATCGCGGATCGATGTTCTCGCGGGGGTCGGCAAAACCCTCGAGGGTCAACTGCTGGGGTGTACCCGTCGCGGTGTCGCTGTTCGCGGTGTCGTTGGTGGTGTCGTTTCCGGTGGCGCTGTTGTTCACGTTCGGGGTGTGCGGCTGGTTCGTACTCATGACCCGAGCCTGCCCGCGGGGTGTGGCACGGTGAATGAACCGGTGCGCGACGCTGGGTGGTGAGTAGTTTCGAACCGGTGGAACGGACCGACACGCAGGAGAGCCGCGAGGGCTGGAAACTGTTGTGGCGCGTCCTCATGGAGCAGCGGCGGGGGCTGGTTCTTGGCGTGGTGGTGGGTCTGTTGTGGGCGGTCGGCAAGGTATCGGTTCCCCAGATCACCAAGCTCGGAATCGACCGTGGCATCGAGGGCAATGGCTCGCTCGTCTTCTGGGCCGGGTTGGTGGTGGCCGCCGCGGTGATCGCGGGCATTTTCACCGCGTTTCGGCGCTGGGTGGCCTTCCGTGAGAGCCGTTGGATCGAGACCCGCTTGCGCGAAAGCATTTTCGATCATCTGCTTCGTCTGCACGTCGGATACCACGACCGCATGCAGACCGGCCAACTGATGAGTCGCGCCTCGTCGGACCTGCAACAACTGCAGGCGTTCGTCGTGATGATCCCGATCACGTTGTCCAACTTGGCCATGATCATCGCGGTCGTCGCACTCTTGTTCGCCTCGCAGCCTTACTTGGCGATCTTCGCGCTGGCGCCACTGCCCTTCGTCAACGTTCTGGCGAGTCGATTCTCGCGGCGCATTCACCCGGCGGTGCTCGCTGTCCAACAGGAACAGGCTCAGCTGGCGACGGTCGTCGAAGAGAGCGTGTCCGGCGTTCGAGTGATCAAGGGTTTCGGCGCCGAGGGAGTGCAGTACGAGAAGGTGAACGTCGAAGCCGACGACATTCAGCGGGTCTCGTTGGAAGCCGCGCGCATTCGCAGTCGTTTCCTGCCGGCGCTCGACTTGTTACCGGCGCTGGGTTTGGTGGCGGTGTTGGGAATCGGCGGACATCAGGTGATCGACGGAGAAATGACGGTCGGCGATCTCGTGAAGTTCAATGCCTACATCACAATGCTCATCTGGCCTCTGCGCAATCTGGCCATGACCGTTGCTCTGGGACAACGAGCGTCCGTCGCGCTCATGCGGGTGAACGAGGTGCTCAGCACCGCATCGATCGTCACCGACCCCGTCGAGCCGCGTGCACTGCCGACTCCGTCGCCCGAACGCTCTGTGGGAGCGGTTCGTTTCCGCGACGTCGTGTTCGGATACGAGGGTTCCGAGCCGATCATCGACGGATTCGATCTCGAGATCGCGGCCGGCAGTGCGGTGGCGTTGGTGGGCTCGACGGGATCGGGCAAGTCGACCCTCATTCGACTGCTCACTCGCTTCCATGATGTTTCGTCGGGCAGCATCGAGATCGACGGCATCGATATTCGGTCGATGTCGCTGAGCGATCTGCGGTCCGCGGTGGGAATCGTGTTCGAGGAGACATTCCTCTTCCACGATCCGGTTCGTGAGAACATTGCGTTCGCTCGGCCCGACGCGTCGTTCGACATCATCGAACGCGCGGCGCGTCTCGCGGGGGCTCACGATTTCATCGAGGAATTGCCCGATGGCTACGACACGGTTCTGGGG
>RHCK01000163.1 GCA_010030605.1 Acidimicrobiia bacterium | reverse complement strand
CGGTATCGATTGGCGTTACCGGTGCTCGGATGGTCCAGTCCCGCTGGGCCGTTGGCGAAGGCCTTCAGAATGTTGGTGGTTGCGGAGCGCACGAAAGCGGAGGTGTCCGCGTCCTCCCAGGCCTCGACATCGAGTGCGTTGATCCAGGCAATAGTGCCGGTGGCCACCACGCCAGCACCACTGGTGTGGGAGTAGTAGGTCATCGCGTGGTTGTACACGACGTCCTTGTACGTCACGGGGCCGGACGCGAGAACCTCGAGGTTGGACGGCTCACGGCTGGGCGGTCCCAGCCCGTCGGCTTCGATCGACACCAGTCGACGAAAGATTTGACCGTTCCGAACATCGGTGTTCTCGAAGATCCAATTTGTCGGACTGACGACTCGAAAGTTCGCGGTGATACCGGCGGCGAAGTACTGAACCCCGATCAGTTCGGATTCGGGTGCATTGAGAGGTGCGTTGCGCCATTGCACCGTGGCTTCCATCGGGTCGTCCGCTGACATCGGATCATCGTCGAGGGTCCGATAATTGGCCATCTGGCGATACGGCTGACCAACTTCGTTCGGTTCGAGTCGTACGTGTCGATACACCGCATTCGCCCCGAAAAAAGCCAAGTTGATCCCGGCGTCGCGAGCCCGCTCCAGACAGGTGCGCATACCGCGCGAGTAGTACTCGTCGTGTCCGGTGGTCAACAATGCCGTCCGATTCGCGAACACGGCATCGAGCGTGTCGTTCTCGCCGAGACCACTCGTGTGCAGATCGATGTCGGTCGCGTACGCGGTATCGATGCCGAGTTCCTCGATCAGGGCGATGAGCGGCAACTCGTGAGTGAGGAAATCGGCCGAACCCCAACCGTACGCGAGCGCGTACGGGCGATCGAACGAAACAACCTTCGAACGATCGAAACGACTGCCCGATCCGAAGTTCTCGTACAAGCTTCGGCCGCCCCACGGGTTGTACGCCTGCCAGGTCGTGACCGCCGAGACCACCACCAAGGATGCCGAACATTCGTCGCGGCGAACGGTGAGTGGAACGTACTGAGCGCCGCCGTCCGATGAGACCAACTTCAGTAGGTACGAGCCGGGGGGCCATTCGTCGCCGATGACGAATGAAATCGATGGTTGCAGATTCGAAACATGCATGCGCGTCTCGCGATCCATCGATGGTTCTTCGAATTGCCATGGCTGTTCCAACTCGTCCGACTGCCACACCAACCTTCCGAGTTTTCCGCCGTAGAAGCCCATGCGGTAGGCCTCGACGTGCCACGTCGGCGCGACCGTGGTGACGTGCAGATTCACCGTTTGTCCCGGTCGCGCACTGGTGGTGTCGGCGAAGCCCTCGATGCGACCGGGCATCGAGGGGCGCTTGGTGGGGGCGACATCGATGTCGATTCGCCACGCATCGGTTCCCTCGAGTCCGTTCTCGGTGACGAGCCAACCAGGTTGCGAGTACGGAGCGATCGGAGGAGCGGTCGTGGTGGACGCCGGAACGGACGACGGTGAGGTGGTGGACGGCGGACCACTCGTGGAGGAAGCCGACGACGTGCCGGCGGGGGAATTGGTGTTGTCGGAGGAGCAGGCCGCGACGATCGCGGAAGCGCCAAGGGCCAGAAAGACGCGGCGAGAGACGGGAAACTCGGGAAACATCGGTTCGGTCAATCAGCCTTCCACAGCCGAAGTGGCGATCGGGTGCGATCACACCCGCTCGGGACCGGCGTGCTCGTGCCGTCTCGAGACGCCGATACGTAGCACGCGCACGCGATCTCCAACATCCAGCGCCCAAAAGCGGCGTCCATGAACGGCGTGCGATGATTGATGAGGTCGTCGACGAACGCGCGCATTTGTCCGAGGTATCCGAACGATTCGATCATCGGCACGCTGGTGGTGGTCTTCGGTAGTGCGACCGCATCGCCATTGTGTTCGAGCGACAATGACGGCAGAAGTTCGGCACGCACAACATCGGTCGCCGAGGACACTTGGATGTCCCAACACGGAACCTCGGCGCCTTCCCAACTCGCAACGACAGTTCCCTTCAGGCCGGAGGCGAACGTGAGAATCACCTCGGCGTGAGTGTCGGTGGTCTCTCCTCGAAGGACGGACTCGACGGAGACCACTTCTCCGGCCCGCGCGGCTCGTCCGATGAGCACGGCCAGAGCGAGCGGATGAATGCCGAGGTCGTACAAAGCGCCACCACCCCATTCGACGGTGGTGAAGTCGCCCCATGTGGGAAGTGGCTGAATGGTGCGTAGTTGAAGATGATCGATGGTCGATCCGCGCTCGGCGATGCGAGCGACGAGGCCAATGATCGCGTGAGTCACCGGCGCGTACGCGAGATTCTCGGCGTACAGCAAACGTTCGCCGTGACGGGCGGCCAGATCGACGAGTCGATCGGCCTCGTTCAGGTTCAACACCAAGGGTTTCTCGAGGATGACCGCGGCTCCTCGTTCGAGGGCGTGGACGGCGTGTTCGAAATGTTGTCCCGGGGGCGTGGCAACCACCACGATGTCGGCCCCCGCGGGGAGTCGGGAGTACTCGACCGCCCGTGCGCCGAGGTCGGCGGCGAGTTTCGTGCGCGACTGTTCCGAACGCGAGGCCACGGCGACGACGTGAGCACCCATGGAACGGGCGGCCAATGCGTGCGCGCTCGCGATCATGCCGGCACCGCAGAGTGCCACGGTGGGTGTGGACGAGTCCATGGTTCCGCGGGTTACTTGCCGGCCAGAGCCGCCACCACCGGAGCGAAGGAATCAATGTCGTCGGAGCCGACGATCACGTAGGAGAATCCCCAGCGTTCGCGACGGGCGAGAAGATCCTCGATGAGCTTGTCGGTGGGTCCGACGAGAGCGAACGGTGTGTCCTCCACCATCTTGGGTTCGACGCCCAGCATCGACGCGATCGCCTGCGCCGCACCAGAGGCATCGGGGCCGATGTTGACCAGGAACGCGCGAATGTTCATCTCGATGTCACGCATGCGGGCACCTGCAGCGTCGCGAACGATGGCCACCTTTTCGTCGACCGCTTCGGCGGTCATGGTGGTGAAGGCATCGGGTCCGACCACGCCGGCCGACATGGTGGCGTTCACTCCGACGATGTCCGCCTCGCGAGCGGCGATCGACAACACGCGCTTTCCGCCACCACCGATGAGAACCGGCGGACACGGTGCTTGCACCGGCTTGGGGGTTCCGTTGTGGGCGGTGATGGTGTAGTGCTGACCGGAATACGAGAACGGTTCCGCCCCCATCAACCCTCGGATGACGTGCAAGCCCTCGACGAAGCGATCGATCCGAACCTTCGCGCTGTCATACGGAATTCCCGACTGTTCGTAATCGCTGATCATCCAGCCCGCACCCAAACCAAGTTCGAGTCGCCCGTCGGAAAGAACGTCCATCGTGGCCAACTCCTTGGCCAACACGAGCGGATGCTTGTAGTCGTTGTCCCAGACCAATGCTCCGATGCGCAGGTCCGTGGTGACGTTCGCCGCGGTCATCAACGCCGGGACCGGTGCCAGCTGATCATCGAAGTGGTCGGGCATGGTGAGACAGGAGAAACCGTTGGCTTCCACCCGACGCGCCATCTCGGTCCACTCGGAACGACTTTGGATGTTGCGTGCCTGCACGCCGAAACGGAACGGACGATGGGGGATGGACATGACTCGAAAGTAGCCGATGAGGTGACGGACGGTCGCTTGGGGCGACAACTACCGTGGTGACGTTGTGAGACTCTTCACCTGGTGGATGCGACTCGGCGTGATCGTCGTGGCGGGAGCGTTGATCGTCTCGGCTCTCGTTGTCGGCGTGGCTCCTCGGCTGTGGAGGATCGCCAACGCGCACCAGGAGGGCGCGGTGGCCCTTCCCGACTGGGAAAGCATCGCTCAGCGCACCTACGTCTACGACTCGCAAGGCAACGAAATTGCCGCCTACGAATTGGAGAACAGTCAACCGGTGGCGCTCTCTCAGGTGCCGACCGAGGTGATCTCGGCGATATTGGCCGTCGAGGACCGCGAGTACTACAACCATCACGGCGTGAATGTTCGCGGTCTCTTCCGAGCGACATTGTCGAACTTCGAAGGGGGAGCGCGTCAGGGTGCCTCGACGATCACGCAACAAGTCGTGAAAATGGAATATCTCGCGGGCCTCGAGCGAGACGGTCGGTACAAGATCCTTCAGATCATCGATGCGTTGCGGCTCGAGAAACAACGCACCAAGGAAGAGATCCTGGAGCGTTATCTGAACACGGTGTTCTTCGGCAACAACACGTACGGGATTCAGGCCGCCTCCGAGGTCTACTTCGGAAAGCGAGTGGAGGATCTCACCCTGGTCGACGGCGCGTTCCTCGCCGGACTCATTCAGGCGCCATCCACCTACGACCCGATTCGACATCCCCA
>RHCK01000162.1 GCA_010030605.1 Acidimicrobiia bacterium | reverse complement strand
TTCATCGGCTTCTTGGGTCTGGTGATTTGGCCGACCCGAAGCGGAGAATGGTTCAACACATTCGGACTGACTCACATGGACGGCGGTTGGTACCGCATCATCGTGACCTCCGGATTCCCCAACGGTCCACTCCCCGATCACGCCACCGCATGGCCTTTCTTTCCGCTCTACCCGTGGATAGCGGATCTCTTCATTCGGGTTGGAGCGCCGGTCGGACCCGCGTTGATCAGCGTTTCGTGGATCTTCGCACTCGTCGCGATGATCGGCGTGTGGCAACTCACGTTCGAAATGTTCGGACGGGATGTGGCCGTGATGTCCGTTTGGACGTTCGCCTTACTCCCGGGAGCCGTCGGACAGATTCTCGCGTACAGCGACAGTCTCTTCGCCGCCGGTTTGGTGTGGACCCTGTTTCTGCTTCATCGACTACCGAATTCCTCGACCGAGTCGAATTCTCCGTCGATCGGAGCCTTCGCTCTCGTTGGCCTGTGTGCCTCGGTCGTGGTGGCCAGTCGACCAAACGGTGCACTTTTTCTGATCGCGGTGGTGCACGCGATTTGGCAAAATTCGCGGTGGCGTCGCGCGTTGCCATTGGCCCTGTTGCCGTCCGTCGTTTTTCTCGGATGCTGGATGATCTATTGCCACAACAAGACGGGAGATACCTTCGTCTTTCTCTCGGCCAAAAGTGCCTGGCTGGAGAGAACCATCATCGACTTCATCACTTACCCCACGGAAAGACCCGCGAATCTGCTTCACGTTGCAGTGCTGGTGATTGTGGTGACGCTGGCTTGGAAGCGCTGGTCCGACATTCCCCGTCACTGGATCACGGCGAGCGTGGTTTTGATCGGGCCGTCGATGATCCTCGGTATCGAAGGACTCGCGAGGTACGTGACGATCACCGTTCCCGCCTCGATCATGGTGGCCCTCACTCTCGCGAGACACGAACGTCATCGACAGGTGTTGTTCCTCGGGATTGCCGGGAGCGCCATGCTCTTTCTCGCCGTCAATGTGGTGAGGTCTTCGTGGGTTCCGTGAGTCGATTTCATGGTTCCAGAGTCCTGGTCACGGGTGGATTGGGGTTCATCGGGTCCAATGTGGCCGTCGCTTTGCAAAGTGCCGACGCCGAGGTCACGGTTCTCGACAATCTCACCGCGCAGCACGGTGGAGACCGGCGCAATCTTGCCGGCACGGACGGCATCCGAGTCGTGATCGGAGATATCGCGGACCACGAGCTTGTCGCCGAACTACTGAGAGAGACCGACTTCGTCTTCAATCTCGCCGGTCAAGTGAGTCACCACGAGTCGATGACCGATCCGATTCGCGACACCCAGGTGAACGTCGTTGCTCAACTGGAATTCCTCGAATCCGTGCGACGACATCGCCCTGAGGCCTGCATCGTCCACTCGTCCACTCGTCAGGTCTACGGAGTTCCTTCCTACCTTCCGGTCGATGAGGCTCACCCGACTCATCCGCGCGACATCAACGGGGCCAACAAATTGGCTGGGGAGACCTACCATCGGATTTACGCCAACGTTCACTCACTCAAAACCGTTTGCCTCCGACTGTCGAACATCTTCGGACCTCGTCAATGTCTGAGCAAGCCGGGCCTCGGCTTCATGCCGGTGTTCATGTCACGGGTGCAAAAGGGTGAGCCACTGCGAGTTTTCGGAGATGGAAGCCAAACCCGAGATTGTCTGTACGTCGACGACCTCGTCACAGCGATCCTCGAGTCCGCGACTCGACTCGACGACGGGCGTCTACCGCCTGGCGAGGTGATCAACATCGGACACGAGCAGGTACTTTCTTTGAGAGAAATCGCCGACCGGATCTGTTCCATCGCAATGAGCGGCTCGCACGTCGAGCACGTCCCGTGGCCACCTGATCTCGATCGCATCGATATCGGTGCGTTTCAGGGTGATTACCAAAAGGCGAAACGTCTATTGCATTGGACTCCCCGAACATCGTTCGACCAAGCGGTTGCGCGAACACTCGACTTTTACGGAGAGAATCCGTGGTACCTCTCGTCGATCTAGCGCGCCGATTCACCCCAAGCGCCGGGGAGCTCCACGAAGCCGTGGACGAAATCCTGCGTTCGGGAACCATTCTTCTGGGCTCGCACACCGAAAGATTCGAGACGCTCTTCGCGGAGTACGTCGGAACAACCCATGCGGTCGCGGTTTCCAGCGGTGCATCGGCACTGCAACTCACCCTGGCTGGAATCGGTCTCGGCCCCGGTGACGAGGTGATTCTCCCGGCGATGACTGCTGTCCCCACCGCATCAGCCGTGTGCGCGGTTGGTGCGACTCCGGTCTTCGTCGACATCGATGCTCGAACCGCGACGATTAGCCATGACTCGGTGGCACGGGCGCTCTCACCACGAACATCGGCCATCATCGGGGTCCACCTGTACGGCCGGCCGATGAGAAACACCAATGAACTCACCTCATTCGGGCTTCCGTTGATCGAGGATTGTGCGCAAAGCCATGGTGCAACCCACGGATTGAGCGGCATCGCCGGCGCGTACAGTTTCTATCCCACCAAGAATCTGGGCGGAATCGGTGATGGCGGAATGGTCGTGACCAATGACGCCGATCTCGCCGAGCGACTACGACGACTCAGAGCCCACGGACAACGAGAGCAGTATCTTCACGTCGACGTCAGCCAGAACCATCGAATGAGCGAGATCGAAGCCGCTTGGCTCACGATTCAACTTCGAAGACTTGACGACGGCAATCGTCGTCGTCGCACCATCGTCAATCATTATCGCGAAGAAATTCCGGACATCTCATGGCAGGACAACGACTCCGATCACGTCCATCACCTCGCCGTTTTTCTCTCGTCGAATCGTGAAGTGACGCGCCGCAAAATGAGCGACTCCGGGGTGATGACCGGGGTTCACTACCCGCTCGCATTGACCCAGCAACCCGCGATGATGAAGTTCGCCACGAACCCATGTCCCGAGGCCGAAAATTGGGCGGCCCGGTGCGTCAGTGTCCCCTGCTTCCCCGAGTTGACGGACTCGGAAGTCGAGTCAGTCGTGCGTGCACTGAGGATCTCGGCGACATGACCATCCTCGACCGAAGAAACCCGCAAGTTGAATCGATCTCCGCATTCTTCCCCTGCTACAACGACGCGAAATCGATCACCAAGATGGTCGAGGACGTGCGAAGTGGCCTGATTCGTGTGGTGAACGACTTCGAGATCATCGTCGTGAACGACGGTTCGAAAGACGATTCGAAATCGGTTCTGAAAGAACTTCAGGAGCGCATTCCCGAACTTCGCGTGATCGAACACGAGACGAACCGCGGCTATGGCGGCGCGCTGATCTCGGGTTTTACCAATTCCACCAAACAATGGATCTTCTACACGGACGGGGATGCCCAATACGACGCCACCGAGATTCTCGTGTGCACCGACGCTGTGACGGTCACCACCGATGTCGTGCAAGGTTTCAAAATCGGCCGCGGGGATCCGTTCCATCGACGGGTGATCGGTCGCGTGTACCACCATTTGGTCAAGTTCTTGTTCCGACTTCCCGTCAGGGACACCGATTGTGATTTCCGATTGATCCGCCGTTCAGTCATGGACGACATTTCCTTGGTGTCCACCTCGGGCGTCATTTGCGTCGAGATGATGCACTCATTGAAACGAGTGGGAGCTCGATTCCACGAAGTCGGAGTGAGCCATCATCACCGACCGCACGGCAGGTCCCAATTCTTCCGACTACCGGCGATCGTCCGTTCGGCGATTCAGTTGGTCGGACTTTGGTTCCGGCTGGTAGTTGGTCGCCGCTGACACATCCAAAAATCCACGAGACAATCAGCTGACTATCTTTCTCGGCTCTCGCTGAACGCTCGAGTCGACACTCGTCGCGACGCGAGTCGCGCAACAGACCGAGAATGTCATCACGCCGCTGGTGCCGAGGGCGGGGTTCGAACTCTCACTCTCTTGCGAGAGGGGTGCCTATCCATGAATACCTCGGGATAGCAATTGATGCGTCGCGGATCTGCAGTCATCGAGCGAAGTGACTCGGGCAATCATCTCGGAGTACGTGTAGCCGTTTCCCTGGCACGGCGCACGCGGTTTATTCACCACGCTGACCGGCGAGCCGTAGTTTCGCAACTCAACGACCATGATCCCTAAAGCGTCAAATCCATCGCCGCCGAGATCGAGGTGGTGCCGCCGGAGGTGGCCAGCGAAGTCAGTAAATGATTGAAGAGATTGTCGTTGTGGTCGGTGAGTTCGGGCGCCGGTTGCGATGCCCAGTACTTGTTCTCCATGGACATTCTGAGTGACACCTCGAATCAGTCAATGGCCGCCTTCACTGAGTACCGCCTCAACTTCGAGTCCGGGGCGTTCCCCGCCGAGGAACATGTGGTGCGCATGAAGCCCGACGAGTGGGAACGTTTC
>RHCK01000161.1 GCA_010030605.1 Acidimicrobiia bacterium | reverse complement strand
CGATCAGCACGAAGTCGTAATCGTCGAGGACGGACTCGATGGCCCGCTTCAATCGGCCTTCACGGGCGAACTGGGGGACCAACTCAATCTCGGCTCCCGCCAAATCCAGATTGGACGGGGCAACAAACAGGTTCTTCACCGAGGCGGGCTCGATGCAGTCCTCCATGGGGGCATCGTGGAGGATCACGTCATACATGGAGGTTTCAATCCCGCGGGTGTCGATACCAACGCCCGACGAGGCGTTTCCCTGTGGGTCGAGGTCGACGAGCAGCACCCGATAACCGGCCTCAGCCAGGCAGGAGCTCAGATTGACCGACGTCGTGGTCTTGCCGACGCCACCTTTCTGGTTGGCCACCGCCAAGATCCGTGGTAACGGGCGCTGAGACGTGGATTCACCGGGCATGTGGTGGAGAGTACCCCATCGGTGTGATGTGTTCCACGTAGAACATTGTCCCGAGTTGTGGATATCCAACGCGCGAACGTATGGCGTCTGGAATGGTGTGTTCCACGTGGAACATTCTCAGCGTCGAACAAGCACCGACACTCCGGCCACGATCTCGTGCAGGTCCAAATCCGACACGCCCGCCCAGCGACGTCCGTTCGAATCGGGCGGTTCGCTCACCAGCATGTGGCCGCCACGGGGAAGAAGCGGTGCCCCAAGACGCGCCGTGTACTCCGGAGGGCTAAATCCGCGACTCGTGACGACGTCCCAACACCGGCCGGGAAACCGGCTCGGCAGGTCCTCAACGTCGGCCTCCAACACTTCCACCCGGTCACGTATCCCGAGACGGCCCACCAAACGCACCAAGAGGTCCGTGCGTTTCGCCCGTCGATCCACCAGTGTGATCTGGAGGTTCGGACACGCCATAGCGATCACCAGCCCGGGGTCGCCGCCACCCGAACCCAGGTCCACAACGGTGTGGCACTGCACGGGGAGTGCGGCCACAAAGCCCAAGGAATGCTCGACCACCTCATCAAGTGGTCGGTCCCCCAACATGCCGATGCGCTGGGCTTCACCCAGCGCATCGATCAATTTCTCTCGGTTGTCGGGGGAGAGAGTCGGCATCAGCCTTCGGTGGTGCCGGCCGGGGTGATCACCACACGACGGTTGGGATCCTCGCCCTCGGAGTGGGTGGCGATGTCGGTGCGACCCGTCAAGGCATCGTGGACGATCTTGCGGTCCGAGGACGGCATCGCTTCCAGGGCCCGAGCGGTGCCCGAGGAGACCACCTCGTCGGCCACCTGGTTCACGAAACGGCTCAGGGCTTCCTTCCGCTTGGCGCGGTAACCGCCAATGTCGATGCGCAGGCGTGTGTCATGGTCGCCCATGCGACGTTGAGCCACCACGCGAGTGATGTCCTGCACGGCCTGCAGGGTGCTCCCGCGGGGTCCGACCAGGAGTCCGAGGTCGCTGCCGTTCAACTGCACCTCGATGTCGTCGCCCTCGATGACCGACTGGGTGGACGCCGACGCTCCGAGGGCGCCGGCGAGTCCGAGCAGGAACTTTTCGGCTTGGGCCGCCACTTCGGCGGGGTCGGCCGGGGGACCATCGGGGCGTTCGCGGCGCGGGCGATCGTTGTTGTCAGACATTTTCTTCTCCTGCTTCTGAGACTTTTGCCGAGGTGCGCGGTTCTCGCCGGTGCGATCTCCCGAACCTTCCTCGCGGGGGGCGCCATCACGACGACGGCCGCGGTCGCGGCGATCATTCTTGGCCCGCGGTGACTTGGGCTTCACGCGGGCGCGTACGCGAGCTTCTCCTCGAACACGGCCAAACAATCCGGGCTTGGGTTCTTCCAGGATCTCGAATTCGGCGTCCTCGTCGGCCACGCCCAAACGGTCGAGGGCGATGCTCTTGGCTTCTTCGATGGATTTACCAGTGGTTTCTACCCATTCCATGGGTCACTCTTTTCTGTGGTCGTGGTCAGGGGCGGGGCGGCTTGGGGTGCCGCGACTTACCCGATGACGGCTTGGGACGGTTGGGGGGAGTGGGCTTCCCCTTCCCGGGGGTCGCTCCGCCCTTAGGAGGGGTGACTCGCTTGCTGGTGGTGGGCTTGGGAGCCGACTTCGGCTGCTCCTTGGCTTTGGCGGCCTCTTGCTTCAGTTGCCCGAACAGGCCTCCGCCACCACCGTCTTGTTTGGCCATTTCGCGGGCCTTAGCGCTTGCTGCCTGGGCCTGCTGTCCCAGAGAACCATCACCGCGATAAAAGCGCCGGGTGATGTACCCCTGCTGAGCGATTCGAACGAGGGTCTGAGAGATGTAATAGATCACCAATGCAACAGGGAAGAAGAGTTGGAAGACACCGAAAAACACCGGCAAGTACTGCATGACCTTCTGCTGCGTGGCCGACATGGTGGGCGACACCGTGCGCGAGGCGATCATGCGCTGCTGAACGAAGTACAACCCCATCAGGGTGGCCACCAATAGGGCGTAAATGATGCCCTTACCTGCGTTGTCTTGGATGGCCTTCACGGGGGTCAGCGACAAATCCAGACCCAGCGACAACATTTCTTTCTTGCCGTTCAGACTGCCGAACAGCTTGCTCGATTCACTGATGTAGTCGGGTCGAATGAATCCCGCCGCGTCTTTGTTGCTCAGTCCATGAAGAACTCGGAACATGATGATGAAGATGGGCATCTGCGCAAGAAGTGGCAGACAGGATGCCAATGGATTCACTTTGTGCTCTTGGTAGAGCTTCATCATTTCTTCGTTCAACTTCTGGCGATCGTTGCGGTATTGCTGCTGCAAACGGCGCATTTCGGGTTGAACACGCTGCATTTCGAGCATCGACTTCGTGCTCTTCAAGGTCAGGGGGAAGATCAACAGCATGATCACCAAGGCGACCAAGGAGATCGAGGCCACGTAGTTGGATGTGAGTTCGTAGAACTGGCTGATCAGCCAGGCCGCGGCTTGAAACATGTCAGGACGCCCTTTGTTTCTGGTGAATGTGATCGAAATGGGGTTCAGGTACCGGGTCGTAACCCGACGGACCGAATGGTCGGCAACGACTCAGTCGACGAACACTGAGCCACGTTCCACGCCCCGCACCGTATTGGGTGACGGCTTCCTTGGCGTATTCGGAACACGATGGGGTGAACCGGCACGGAGACGGGCGACCCTCACGGGCCTTTTGGTACCAATCAATGCCCTTCAACAGGAATGATTTCATAACGAAGTCCGAGCCAAGATGCCGTCGAGGTCCTGGGTGACCTGGGCGAACGTTGCCAATGACGCGGGTCGTGTGAGGCCGATCAGGTACAAACCCGCCGGAAAATCACGGTGTCGGAACGCCTCCCGACAACGTCGCCGGGCACGGTTTCGTTCCACCGCGTTGCCCGCGGTTCGTCCGATTGCGAAGGCCACTCGCGGCCCCTCGAGAGATGGGTCCAACAGCATGGTGCACCAGAGAGCTCCACTGCGCACACGGATTCCTTCACGACGAAGTCGTGCGAACTCCTCGCGACGGTGGAGACGCCCGATCAAGCCGACAGCCGCTTGCGACCCTTCAGGCGCCGAGCCTTCAAAACTGCTCGACCGGCGCGGGTGGACATGCGCGCGCGGAAGCCGTGCTTCACCGACCGGCGCTTCTTGTTGGGTTGATACGTACGCTTCACGACAGACTCCTCGGTTCCTGGTGACAACCAAATCGGGCGAATAACACCAGGTAGTGGCCACTTTTTAGCCCTCCCGCCTCAACGGTTCGACGCGATGGACGAACCCCCTGCACGGGTGCAAAGGTCAAGGCTATGGGGCAGATACCGACGAGGGCAACATGCCCGCGAGATCCGTGAAACAGAGAGGGGATAGATCTCGCATGTCTCGGGCGGATCGGTCTCTCCGTGCCGGCATTTCGCGCACTATCCACAGGCTGCTATGGTCTCCGACTCCGGTGCGAATCACCTCGATTCACACTCGAAAACGGACGTGATTCAGACACGGTGGCGTTGTCCACACGGTGTGGACACAACTGTGGATGGCGGACACGGAAAAGGACGGAATCGCAGGTGGAAGAGGCAGAGAACATGTGGACAGCAGTGTCCCAATCCCTGCGCGCACAGGTGTCGGACGCCGTGTGGTATTCCACGTTCAACGATGTTCACGCGGTGTCGGTCTCCGAGGACACCTTGCGTTTGGCTGTTCCGAGCGGAACGGTCCGCGACAAGATCCTGTCCCGGTATTACCCGATCGTCCTCGATGCCATGGCCGAGGCCGGAGCCGGATCGCGAAACCTGGTGGTCGAGGTCGTGGCCCCCGAATCAGCGGTCATCGATGTCACCCCCGTGTTGACGGCTCGTCCGGCCGACGTGGTGACCGAGCGGGTCGCGGAGTCCGAACCCGACGGTGCGATCGCCGACCGAGCCGGTCTGAACCCGCGTTACACCTTCGAAACGTTCGTGCGCGGTGCGTCGAACAGTTTCGCTTTGGCGGCGGC
>RHCK01000017.1 GCA_010030605.1 Acidimicrobiia bacterium | reverse complement strand
TCGGTCGATGCCGTGGATGCGCGTTTCTCGGGTCGCACGGAGGTGGGGTCATGAAGATCGTGATCGTGGGTGCCGGCAGCGTCGGTCGCTACATGGCCGAGCAGTTGGTCGCGAGCGGCAACGACGTGAGCTTGATCGACAACGACGCCAAGGCTCTGAACCGCGCCGACCGTCCGGAACTGGAACGTGTGCTCGGCGATGGATGCGAACTATCCACGTTGGAGCGAGCGGGTCTTCACGAGGTCGATGTGGTGGCGGCGGTCACCGGAGACGACGAGGACAACCTGGTGGTGGCGCTTCTGGCGAAGCAGGAGTTCGCGGTTCCGCGGGTCGTGGCCCGTGTGAACAATCCGAACAATGAATGGATGTTCAACGACATGTGGGGCGTCGACGTGTCGGTGTCGACGCCTCATTTGTTGACGGCGTTGGTCGAGGAAGCCGTGAGCGTCGGTTCGTTCGTGCGCATCATGGGTCTCGAGAACGGCAAGGCGCAGTTAGCCGAGGTGACCTTGGCCGAAGGTTCACCGGCCATCGGACGAACGGTGCACGGACTCGGACTTCCCCGGGATGCGGCGGTCGTGGCCGTGATGCGTCAGGGACACGTGGTGCTTCCTCGAGAAGATCTTCCCTTGCAACAAGGCGACGAAGTGATGGTGCTCATCACCGGCGACGGAGAATCGGACGTTCGGGCGACGTTGGTGGGAGAGCCGGCGTGAACATCTTCCGCAAACGTCACAGCAATTGCGAGCCGGCCGATGTCGCATCGACTCCCATCTCGCAGGCCGCGGTCCGACGGCCGGTGACCGTGTGCGGCCAAGTGGTACGCATCAAAACCCGCCCGGCAGCCGGCTTACCCAGCCTCGTCGTCTCGATCGCCGATGATTCGGGAACCGCGACCGCGGTGTGGTCGGGCCGACGCGACATCGGAGGGGTGACGCTCGGTCGTCGCATCATCCTCGAGGGAGTCGGCGCCCCCACTGCCGGCGGGCCGGTCTTCATGAATCCGGCCTACACGTTGCTCGCCGATCACTGAGTTCGGCGACCACCGCGAATCACGACAGTTTCTTGGCGAGGCGCAATCCGGCCAGAGCGCTCGGCTCGGCGAGGCCCTTCATGGCGATCTCATAATCGGGCAGGCCGTAAACATCGCCGTCGTCACCGATCATGAGAAAGCGATCGAACTTCGCGAGGAACGTGCGATCGTGACTGACGGCGATCACCGTGCCTTCGAAACCGTCCAAGGCGCGTTCGAGCGCTTCCGATGATTCGATGTCGAGGTTGTCCGTGGGCTCGTCGAGCAAGAGAACGTTGTGGCCTTCGAGTTCGAGACACAGAATCTCGAGCCGCGCCTTTTGTCCACCGGACAACGTCTGGAATTCCTGGCGCGCGTTGTTCACCAGCCCGTACCGAGCCAGGGCTCGCATCGACTTCTCGTCGTCGATCAATCGATCGCGCACGATGTCGATGCATTGGCGACCGGTGAAGTCCGGACGATCGTTGATCTGGGTGAAGACTCCCACCGAGGTTCGTGGTCCGAAGGCGATCGTGCCTTCGTCGGGAGCAGCGCCATTCAGCACGGCAAGCAAATGACTCTTGCCGGTTCCGTTGGGACCGATCAGTCCGACACGTTCACCGTGATACACCTCGTCGGAGAACGGGAAGAAGAGGCTTCCCACCGACAAATTCTCCATCTTCACCACTCGTCGAGCGGCGTCGGCTCCACGAAGGCGGACATGAATCTGTTGGTCGGCCACCGGCGGAGGTGGCGGACCGAGTGCCACGAATTTCTCCCAACGGGTCTCGGCGGCGTTGGCCTTGGTGGCGTTCTTGAAGTTTTGGGCCGCCCGCTGTTTCATGATCTTCATGTGATGGAAGAGTCGTCGTTCCTCGTCGTTCCATCGCTTCAGTTCATCTCCCATCAGCTCCTGCCGTTTCGAACGAGCTTCGGGGAACGACGCGTACGAGCCACCGTGGGTCCAACATCCGGAACCTTCGATGACGACGATCTTGGTGGCGACGCGTTCGAGGAGTGCACGGTCGTGACTCACCATCAGGATCGTGGACTTGCTGGCCATGATCTGTTCCTCGAGCCATCCGCGCGTGGGGATGTCGAGATAGTTGTCGGGTTCATCGAGCAACAGCACGTCGGCTCCGGACGTGAGGAGCAGATCGAGAACCAATCGTTTGCGCTCGCCACCGGAGAGTTCCGACACCAGCCGGCGCGAGAAGTCATCGATGCTGGACTTGACGCTTCGTTGCGCCGCGGCCTGCCACTTCGTTTCCAACTCGTATCCGCCAAGATCGCCCCAATCGGAGAGAGCGGTCGCGTACCCCATGCCGTCATCGGACCCGTCGGCCAACGCCCGTTCGGCGGCCACCAATGCTCGACCGGCAACGCGCAATTGTGGCGGCGCGACCTCGATCAACATTTCGCGCAAGGTGTCGGTTGGTCGCGACATGCCGACGTCCTGGGTCATGGTGAGCATCGACCCATTCACCGTGAACTCGCCACCGTCGGCGTCGATCACGCCCGACAGGATGCGCAGGATCGTGCTCTTGCCCACTCCGTTCGCACCGACGAGTGCGGCGTGTTCACCGGGCGCAACGCCGAAGCTGACGTCGAAAAAGAGCTGATCGGCCCCGGGAGGCGCGTACTCCAGTTCCGAGACGACGATGCTGCTCACCGTCTCATTCTCGCGTGAACCGCGACGGACTACACCTTCAGGAGCAACTTGCCGTGGTGTCCGCCGGTCATGAGCATGTTCATGACGGCCGGGAAGTTCTCGACCCCGTGTTCGATCTGTTCGCGCATGATGATGTCGCCGTTGCGATACCACTCGGCCAATTGACCTTCGCCACGGGCGTAATGCTGCGCGAAATGGAACACCGCGAAGCCTTCCATGGTGGCGTGGCGCTCGGCCAACTTCAGATAGTTGCGTGGTCCACGAACGTCGTCCATCTTCTCGTATTGCGAGATCGCCCCGCAGATGACGATGCGGGAGCCCTCGACGATGCGCATCAAGACGTCGTCGAGAATCTCGCCGCCCACGTTGTCGAAGAAGACGTCGATTCCGTTCGGCGCCAATTCGTCCAGACGCGCGCCGACGTTCTCGTTGCGGTAATCGATGGCGGCATCGAATCGAAGTTCGTCGACGAGGAACTTGGTCTTGTGGCTGCCGCCGGCGATTCCGATCACCTTGTCGGCACCACTGAGACGAGCGATCTGCCCGGCCATCGAACCAACGGCACCAGCCGCTCCACTGACGACAACCGTGTCGCCCTTCTTCACACGCCCCACGTCGACGATGCCGAAATAGGCGGTGAGACCGGTGGTGAGACCGAGCGCTCCGAGCCACGCATTGGCCGGTGCAACGTTCGTGTCGAGTTTGCGCAAGGTGAACGCCGGCATCACCGCGTGCGTCTGCGAACTGAGCGGACCGAACACCTTGTCGCCTTTGGCGAATCCGGCATCACGACTGTCGAGTACCTCACCGACGCCGAGCGCTGGAATGACACCACCGATCTGGGCGCCACGATGGAAGCTGCCCTCGTCCAACGTGGTGCGAATGAACGCGTCGATTCCGAGCAGATCGACCTCGACCAACACCTGTCCGTCGTCGAGGGGCGCCACTTCTTCTTCGACGTAGCGGAAGTTGGAATCGTCGGGTCGACCCGTGGGGCGACTGACGAGAACGATCTTGCGATTCACGATGGACATCACAAACCTCCGTCGACGCCGAGGATCTGACCGGTGACCCAACTGGAGGCCGGCGAGACGAAGTACAGAACCGCTTGACCGAGATCGTCGGGTGTACCCAAACGTCGCATGGGCATGCGCAACACTTTCTCCAGCTTCGGCAGGTCGTCGTCCTGCAGACGCATCGCTTTCATCATGATCTCGGTGGGCACTGCTCCGGGCATGATGCAGTTCACGCGGATGCGAGGACCCAATTCCTTCGCATACGTGACGGTGAGTGAATTGACCGCGGCCTTGGCGGCGGCGTAGTGACCACTTCCCATCACGGTGCTGACCGCGGCCTTCGACGAGATGTTCACGATGCGCCCGCCATCGCGCATCAGGCGCGCCGCGGTGTTGGTGCAGACCCAGATCGAAGTGAGGTTGAGTCGCATCGTCGCGTCCCATTCGGCGGGGTCGAGTTGCGTGAGCGGCGCCTGAATGGGTGAACCACCGGCGTTGTTGATCCAGATGTCGAGGTGACCGAACTCGGAGATGGCTTTCTGAGCCAGAGCTTCGACGGCGGCATTGTCGGTGACGTCGGTGGGCATGGCGATGGCCCGTCCGCCTTTGGCGCGAATGTCGGCGGCCACGCGCTCCACTTCGTCGGCGCGCCGCGCGGCGCACACCACGGCCGCGCCGGCGTCGGCCAACGTGTGGGCGATTCCTTCTCCGATTCCGCGACCGGCTCCGGTCACGACCGCGACATCGTCGGACAGGTCGAACAGTCGACTCGTTGCTTCGTTCATCACTCCCCCTTGTCCACCTGTTGTGAACACGAGAAAGTTACCAGTAGTAAGTTAGGTGCGGAAGGGGTCTTTCGCGGGGTGAGCGAATGAAGCAGACTGACGTGATGGGCAAGGCACCGACGACGACCGAGCGCCGATTGAATGCGCGCCGCCCGGGTCGCCCGGTGGGCGGGCAGCTCGAGGTCGATCGCGAACACGTCCTCGACGCGGCCGAGCGCGTGATCGCTCGAGATGGCGCAGGCGCTTCGATCGAAGCCGTCGCCCTCGAAGCCGGCGTCACCAAGCCGATCGTTTACGACCGTGTGGGCGGTCGCGCCGACCTGGCCGACGCCTTGGCCGAACGTCTCGCCGACCGCATGGTGGACGCGGCGAACCAAGCTCTCCAATCGGGCGGTCAAACGGGTGCCGACACTGGCCTGACCCGCCAGGCTTTGACCACCTTCATCGAGGCCAACTTGCAGGTGGTCGATCGCCACCGGGATCTGTTTTTGTATGTCACCGGGGGTACCACCGAACAGACCGCCCTTGGTCGCTTGAAACTGGCCGAACGCTCGACGACCCCGATGACCAGGGCGTTGGTTGCGTGGCGGCGCGGGTTCGGGCAAAGCGCCGAAGTCGCCGAACCGTGGGCTTTTGGCATCGTGGGGATGCTGCAGATGTCGGCCATGTGGTGGCTGACCCAGTCCGATCGATCAGCCCGCGACGTGGCCGATCAGTTGGCCGAACTGCTGTGGCACGGTCTTCCTGGAGGGGATCGATCGGCGTAAATTACGAGGGGTAGATAAGGGCGGCGGAAGGGTGTTACTGTCGTCACAGGTTTGTTGGGGGGAACAATGGCCGCACAGGACAGTTACGAGGATTTGACCGAGTGTGCTCTCACACCGGAACTCGAACAGAAATTGGTGAACTCGCTCGGTGAGTGCGTGTTCATGTGGGTGAACAGCAAGAACGAGCCGTTCGGCGTTGTCATGTCGTATCTGCCCAAGGACGGCAAGTTGTGGTTGACGGCCGCCGAAACCCGCAAGCGCATTCCGGCATTGCGTCGTAACCCGCGCGCGGCCATCTGCATCAACAGCACCGGTTCGAAAATGGGTGGCGGCAAGACCGTGACCTACAAGGGGAATTGCTTCATTCACGATGACCGGGCCACGAAGGACTGGTTCTATCCCGAGTTCGCGAACCGTTTGCGACCCGACAATCCGGCCGCCGCTGACGCGTTCCGCAAGTTCCTCGATTCACCGCATCGCGTGATCATGGAGTTCATCCCCGACTACGCGCTCAGTTTCGACGCGACTCTCATGTGGGCCCGGTCCCCCGAGGCCGTGCAGTAACCGTCCATCAATCATCACCCGAACGGAGACATATATGTCGATGACCGAAGAAGTTCCCGCCCACCTGCAGGGCAACGGACGTCCCACTCAGGAAGAGCTCACCCTCACCGATCTGAAAGTGGTGGGGAAAATCCCGGCCGAACTCGACGGTCGCTACCTGCGCAACGGAGCCAACCCGTTCACGGGCATGAGCGATCACCCGTTCTTCGGAGACGGCATGATCCACGGTGTTCGACTGCGCGACGGCAAGGCTCAGTGGTACCGCAACCGTTACGTGCAAACGCCCTTCATCAAGGACCCGTCGATCGACATCCTCGATCCGAACGTCACGCTCGACATGACGTGCTCGAAGGCCAACACCCACATCGTGGGTCACGCCGGCAAGATCCTCGCATTGGAGGAGGGTCATTTCCCCTACGTCCTCGACGGCGACCTGAACACCATCGGTGCCACCGATTACAACGGCGTGCTGAAGGGACCCTTCACCGCGCATCCCAAGATCTGCCCGACCACCGGCGAGATGTTGGCGTTCGGCTACGCACCGCTGCCGCCGTATCTCACTTACTTGCGCGTGGCCGCCGACGGAACACTGGCTCAGGTCGAGCCCATCACCGTCACGGGTCCGACCATGATGCACGACTTCAACATCACCGAGAACTACGTGATCTTCATGGACCTCCCGGCAGTGTTCAAGCTCGAACTGGCGCTCGAAGGCAAGATGCCCATCGAGTGGAGCGACGACTATCCGGCTCGACTCGGCGTGATGCCGCGCAACGGAAACGATTCGCAGGTGAAGTGGTACGACATCAACCCGTGCTACGTGTTCCACCCGATGAACAGCTACGAGGACGGCGACAAGATCGTTCTCGACGTGGCGCGTTTCGATCACATCTGGAAGAAGAACGCCATGGACTTCCCGTTGCCGTTGTTGTGGCGCTGGGTCATCGACACCCGCACCGGCAAGGTGACCGAGGAGCAGATCGACGATCGTTCGGGTGAGTTCCCGCGCGTGAACGACGCCGTGATCGGCAAGAAGCATCGCTACGGATACGAGATGTCGATGGGCAACGCGGGCTTCGGTGAAGTCGACGCCGGCGCCATCTTGAAGTACGACCGCCAGACCGGAACGCGCACCTCGATCGAGTTGGGCAAGGGTCGGGTGTCGGGAGAAGCCGTGTTCGCGCCGGCCGCGGGGGCGACCGCCGAGGACGACGGCTATCTGATGACCTTCGTGTACGACGCCGCGTCGGACACGAGCGAGTACGTGATCTTCGACGCCAAGACCATGAGCGCCGATCCGATCGCAACCGTCCATTTGCCGCGTGTCCCATCCGGGTTCCACGGCAGCTGGGTACCGGCCAACGTGGCCAACTGATAGACGCCGCAACCGCGGCGACAATTGAGGGGGGAAAATGCAACGATCCACGAGTTTGGGGACCTCGGGATCACGGCGGCGCCATCGTGCGTTGGCCGCGGTCATTGCGAGCGGTCTGTTCTTCGTCGCGTGTGGCGGCGATGACGGAGGCTCGAGCGAGGAACCGGCAACCACGGAGGCGCCCGCGACCAGCGACGCTCCGTCGGGCACTGAGGCACCGGCGAGCACCGACGCGCCGTCAGGTGGCGACGAACTGCCGGCACCGACCGGCGAAGAAATGGTCATCGGTCTCGTGAACACCGAAGGTGGTGCGGGCGGTCTCGACTTCCCCGACATCCGACGGTTCATGGAAGCCGCCATCGAATACACCAACCAGCACGGCGGTCTCGGTAACCGTCCGGTGAAGTTGGAGTCCTGTGTCGTCAAGGGCAACCCCGAGACATCGCAGGCCTGCGCCCAAGAACTGGTCGGCAAGAACGTCGAATTGATCCTGTTGGGTCTCGACCTCTTCCCTGACTACAAGACCTACGAAGCGGCCGGCATCCCGGTGATCGGCGTTCTCCCGATCCTTCCGCCGGACTACACCGCCAACGCACTGTTCCTCACCGGTGGTAACGCCACCTCGCAGGCCGCGTCGGCCGCGTTGGCGAAGGACTACTTCAAGGCCACCAAGGTGGGCATCATTCACGCCGACAACGCCGGTGCCAACTCGACCGCGGCGTCTCTCGAGGCCGCGCTCGACAAGGCCGGAATCGCGTGGGAAGCCGTAAAGGGTGGCGACAACGAAACCGACGCCGGTTTCCAGGGCCTCATGCGTCAAGCCGTCGAAGGCGATCCGGATGTGTTGGTGTCGTTGTACTCCGACGCCGGCTGCATTGGCACCATGCGCGCCCGCGCGTCGCTCGGCATCACGTTGCCGGTGATCACCACCAACATCTGTGCCGACAAGGATGTCATCGACGTCGTCGGCGATGACGCAACGGGCTGGTATTTCGCGGGTCTCGCGGAGGAGAAGGACACCCCCGAGCGGGCAATTCTGCGTCGTACCCTCGCGCCGGTGATGGAGATTCCGGAGGAAGAAGTGACCGCGGCCTCGCTCGGTTTGGGAGGTCTTGGCTACGTCCTGTGGATGTCGCTCGTCGACTACGGACAGAAGATGGTCGCTGAGAGCGTGGAGATGACCGGTCAGGGGTTGTTCGACTACCTGAAGTCCGCCGAGGGCCTGTATCTCTTCGGTGGGGTCACCCCGATCGCGTGTGGTTCGAACACGAGTTACCCGGCGGTGTGCTCGTTCGTGTTCCCCTTCGCCACCTACTTGGGTGACGGCAAGGTCGGACCGATCGCGGACCTCGAAGCGGTGACCGGGTCCAACCTGGTCGACAGCAACCCGTACCTGCCCTGACCGTGAACCCGCTGTCGAGCATCGGAACAGACTGAGACGATCACATGACCGACTATCTCTTCTATCTGTTGCTCGGCAGCGGGGCCGGGGCCATCATCGCGGCTCTCGGCCTCGGCATGGTGGTGACCTATCAAGGATCCGGCGTCGTCAACTTCGCCGCCGGATCGATGGCGATGTGGGGCACGTACGTGTACGCCGAATTGCGCAACGGTGCGTACGTGTTCCCCATTCCGGGTCTTCCGGATCGATATCACTTCGGTGACGACGTCGGTTTTCGATGGGCGTTGATACTCGCGTTGCTCACGGCGGCTCTCTTGGGGCTCGTCGTGTACGCGTTGGTGTTCAAACCGTTGCGACAAGCTCCGGCCTTGGCCAAGGTGGTGGCCAGCGTCGGGTTGATCATCGTGTTCATCACGCTCGTCGAGAAGCGTTTTCAAGATGTCACCGCGATGCGCGTGGCACCCATCCTTCCCCGCGAACCGGTGACCATCACCGGCGACCTCACCGTTCCCCGCGATGGTTTGTGGTTGTTCGCGATCGTCGTGGTTCTGGCCGCCGTGCTCTGGATGGCCAGTAAGTTCCTGCGCATCGGGTTGGCCACGCGGGCCTCGGCGGAGAACGAAAAAGGTGCAGTGTTGTTGGGCTACTCGCCCGACTTCCTGGCTTCGCTGGGGTGGGTCGTGTCGACGGTGGTGGCGACGTTCGTGGCCATTCTCGCCTCGCCGCAAATCCAGTTGAACCCCACCATCTTCACATTCGCTTTCTTGATTCCGGCACTTGGTTCGGCACTCATCGGAAAGTTCCAGAACTATTGGCCCACGCTCATCACCGGTGTGTTGATCGGCATGGGGCAATCGATCTGCACGAAGCTGCAGAACGAGATCAGTTGGTTCCCCGAGTACGGTGCTCGTGAAGGCATTCCCTTCCTCGTCATCATCGTCACCATGGTGGTGCTCGGCGAACGCCTGCCCGAACGAGGCGCGGTGAGCAACTGGAAGTTGCCATCGGTGCCACAGGCGCGCGTCACGCCCATCTCGGTGCTCGTGCCCATCGTGTTGGCGGTGATCGGTCTGTTCGCGTTCGGCCCACTCTGGCGGGCGGCATTGATGACCACCGTCATCGCCTCGGTGTTGGCACTGTCCCTCGTGGTGCTCACCGGATTCGGTGGTCAGACATCGCTTGCACAAATGGCTTTCGCGGGTATCGCCGGCTTCGCTTTGTCGAAGTTGGCCATGCGATACGACATTCCATTCCCCATCGCCCCGTTCCTCGCCGCCATTGGCGCGATGCTGTTCGGTCTCTTGGTGGGATTCCCGGCATTGCGTGTTCGCGGAACCAACTTGGCGATCATCACGCTCGCCGGTGGCGTGACCATCGCCGAGTTCGTCTTCAAAAACCCGGCCGTCATCGGAGACATCGAATCGGGTGGAGCCAAGGTGCCGAATCCGAATCTTGGTCCGTGGGACTTCGGTTTGGTGTTCGGCAACAAGGTGTCCCGTCCGATCTTCGGCGTTTTCCTCGTGGTGATCTTGGTGTTGTTGTGCATCGCCGTGGCGAACATCCGACGCGCCGGTTCCGGGCGGGTGATGTTGGCGGTACGCGGCAACGAACGCGCGGCCGCGGCCATCGGTATCAATGTGACGAACGTGAAGATGACGATGTTCGCCTTCTCCTCGTTCATCGCCGGCGTGGGCGGCACGTTGATCGCCTATCGATTCGGATCGGTCTCCGATCTGTCCTACGGAGTGATGGCGTCGTTGACGGCGTTGTCGGTGGCGTATCTCGGTGGCATCACCAGCGTCAGCGGTGCGGTCACGGCCGGAGTCACCGCGACCGCGGGCGTGATGTTCTACGGAATGAATCAGGTCATTGGCGGCATGGGCAAGTGGGAAGCTCTCATCGGTGGAGTTCTGCTGATCTTCACCGCCATCACGAATCCCGAAGGAATCGCCGGCGGCATTCGACTTCAAGTGGCGCAGAAACGTCGCGAGAAGGAATTGGCCAAGATGGCCGCGGCCACCTGATCGCTTCACGAACTCCTGACCGTTCCTTCACGTTCGACAGAGAGTTGGTCACCGGTCCCCGTCGCGCGGCTCAGTAAGGTGCTCGTGGCGGCTCGCCGTCTTTTACCAAGGAGACATCATGAAGAAGATCATCGGAATCGCGGCATCGATCGCCGCAGTCGCCGGACTCGCAGCCTGTGGCGGAGACGACGGAGGAAGTGGCAACGTCGACCGAGACACATTGATCGCTATGTTCACCGAGGATGGTGACATGCCTCAGGATGTCGCCGAGTGCATGGCCGATGCGACCATTGCATCGCTCGACGCCGAGGACATGAAGTTGATCATGGCTGACAAGGACCCGAGCGCCGAGGGCGAGGCCGCGTTCATGGAGGCCATCCAGCCCTGCCTCGAAATGGACATGGGTAGCTGAACTCAGACCGCGGTGACGGTGGGTGTTCCCGCCGTCACCGCGAAGGTCTTCCACGTGGAGACCGCCGAACCGTCGACGCGAGCGTCGTCGACGATCCGGTATTGCGCCGTCCAATCGGTGGCCGTCACCGTGTGAATCGTGTAGCCACGGTGGCTCACCTCGGCGTCGATGATGTTCGGAAGCGAAACCAGCAGCGCTTCGAGTGACGCGTCGATGTTGGCATCCGATGTGATCGATGTGGTCACGAATTCGACGCCACGCGATGTGGATGGGTCGGAACTCGTCGTCAACTGTCCGACTCCGGCCAGATGGATGTCGCCGGTGAGAACGATGAGATTCTCGGCCGCCGTCGTGGACTCCAGCACTCGATCGCGACTCGGCGAGTAGCCATCCCATTGGTCGTAGTTCAGGATCGCGTCACCCAGACGGATGTCGCTCATGACGGTTTGGTTGGCGATAACGGCCCACACGGCATCACTCGCGATGTTGTCGGCGACCCATCGTTCCTGTTCCGAGCCCAGCATCGATCGTTCGGGCAGAGATGCCTCCGGACAAGCGGGCTCCACTTTCAACACCGCATCGGCACACGCCTGATCGTCGCGGTACTGCCGGCCATCGAGAACGAGCATGTTGATGAGACCGCCCCATGAAATCTGGCGGT